>DAOVYS010000214.1 GCA_030635485.1 Pseudomonadota bacterium
GCGTTGAAATTTCAGTAAATACAAGTGCGTACGTGCCATAACGTCTTTTTTGTTTTGCAATTGCAAAACAAAAAAGACGTTATGGCACGTACGCACTTGTATTTACTGAAATTTCAACGCGTTAACTGACATGAGCAACCTTCAAGAAATTATCATAACCGACCCGGAACAGATCCAAAAAGAGATCAAAGGTCTGTTTGAAAACAAAATCCAGCTGACTTTTTATCAGAAGGGCTGTAAACCGCAGGCAGTCTTTGCCAAAGGCATAGACAAAAAAGCTGCAAAGACACCTCTTCTAGTCCTTTTTAAGCCAAAAGAGTTCGAAGCCCGTCAGGAGATGTGCAACATCTTCTACCGCCTAGAGGGCCAGTACATGCGAGGCTTTCAGGCTGTGCCTCACAAGGAGGCCAAACGATTCCTGGCCCTGGAACTCCCCAATGACATATTCCAGATTCAGCTACGCAAGAACCCGAGGGTGAAAACGCCACCCGACTCGAGGGTCATGTTCAGCCAAGTCGGCAAACAGCGCTTAATCCTTACCAACCTTTTAGATATCAGCCTCGGGGGCGCAAAACTGAGAGGACGCATCACGGCAAACATTAAAAAAGGGGACATAATCGGTCCATTAAGCTTCACCTTATGCATGAAAAATTTCAAACTTGACGAAACAACATTAAATATCTATAAAGCCAAGGTCATTAGAATAAAGGAAATAGGAGGCGATGAACAAGAGACCGAACTGGCAATCAGTTATAAGCTGAATGAAAAAGAACAGATGCCGTTAGAAGATTATATGCACATACGCGATCTGGAAGATGCCACTGCCAAACAATCTTAACACATCCATCGCAGGGAATTTAGGGCTCAAGTAAAATAAGTTGGACAATATTGCGCTCAGATTCAGGTCGGATTGGGCCGATTGTGAGGTTACAAAACCGCAGGACCAGCAGCGCTAATTTGAGGATTTTGTAACCTTATAATCGGCCCAAAACGGCCTGAAGATGAGATGGAAGATGTACAAGTTATTTTTACTTGAGCCCTTAGTGCCTGCCCTGACATTTGCCTTCAAATTAAAATGACACCTGTGAAAGTAGCGGTAGTAAAAAATATACTTGCAGCCAATGACCGGATAGCTGAGGAGAACAGAGAACTTTTCCTCAAAAATAAAATTTTCGTGGTCAATCTGATGAGTTCGCCGGGAGCCGGGAAGACCACGCTGCTGGAAGAGACAGGCAAGGCTTTAAGCACCAGACTTAGAATCGGAGTGATCGAAGGGGATATCCAGTCCACAATCGACGCCGAACGGGTGGCCAAAACCGGGATCACGGCGGTCCAGATCGAGACGGACGGGGCCTGTCATCTTGACGCAAACATGATCCGGTCCTCGCTTAACGACCTGGATCTTTCGAACCTGGATCTTCTGGTAGTGGAAAACGTGGGCAATCTTGTCTGCCCGGCCGAATTCAATATCGGAGAAGACTCGAAGGTCATGATGCTCAGCGTGACCGAGGGTGATGACAAACCCCTCAAATATCCCCTGATGTTCAAGGAATCTCAAGTTCTGCTGATAAGCAAGATTGACCTGCTGCCATATCTGCGCTGTGATATAGAAGCCCTCAAAAAAACAGCCATGTCTATTAATCCGGAGATCAAAATCATTGAAATTTCGTCATACACAGGCCATGGCATTTCCGAATGGTTTGACTGGCTGACCGGCCAAATCAGGATGGCGTCGCAAAAAGTCCGATCTACTGCGTCGCACCCCAAGGGCACTTCCTGCGGGGCGTAGCTATTTCCAGGCACTCGACATACCATTATGTATGGTCTCGCACCTGAAAAATCACTACTCCTTGCACCCCAAGGGCACTTCCTGCGGGGCGTATATCGAAATTTTTGCTTAGCCATCCCATATTTTTTTACGAGTGCATCAAATTAGAACTTTCTTCTTATCCCTTTAAACTTCCGCCACAACCTCTTCATCGTCTCTCTAATCTCTTTATCCTTGAGTGAAGAAATCATTACCTCAAATTCACGAGTCTGTTCCGGGTCTGGAGCGGATCTCTTTCTATGTTCCGTGATTTGACCTTTTTCAGGTTGACCGAGAGATGTGTCGATCTTGAAACGTATATCAGTGATCTCTTCGTCCGTCAGCCTGGAATTTATCCGGTCCAGCATATCGGCCTTCTGAAGGTGCAGATGATGCATCCATGCGGAATCAGAAACATTTACCCATAACACCGACCCCCTGATCAGGGAAGGTCGTGACAGGGCAACAGCATCTTTTTCAACAATCTCTCCCCAGAAATCAAAAACCTGGTGCAGGCCGATACGGCGATGCCAGTTCCTCTGCCTGATGATTTCAGTGAGCAGAGTGGAAATTTCGGTCGGTTTACTCATCTCTAATATATTCGTAACCCAGATAAACTGGAAATAACTCAAGGTCCTGGCAAGATAGAAGGGTAAAGGGGTAAAAACGAATATTAATAAAAACTTGCCGCTTTGCAAAGAACTCATTATGCGTTATGGATAATATCGTCACCTCTTATTCAATATCCGCACCCCCTTACAGAGAGAAAAAATGATCAAGACAAACAGGGACCAGCTGGTCTGTCAATCAGTGTTGGGCGAAATCACATCCCCTCTGGGCGGAATCAATCCGTACCGCATTGACCCGGACGGGCACCCCGATGTATACCCCGGAGTCGGAGGGATAACGTATAATCTTCGCATCGGTGACCCGGCCTGCGGCCTGTTTGCCGATCATGTGGAACCGGGTGTAAGCATCAGCAATTTCACCCAGTTTCAGGGGCAGTCCGGCCCCAATCGTGCGCTCAACCTCTTTTCCTGTGCCGGCAATGTTGCCAAGGTGGTTTCAGGTGAAGCCCAGGGGAAAAACGGCAGGGTGACAGGTAAACACGGGGGCATAGAGCATGTACTGGTCGATTTTGAGCCGGAGGTACTCGAAGATCTCGTGATCGGGGACAAAATCCAGATCAAGGCCTTTGGCTGCGGTCTGAGTTTTCCCGATTTCCCACACATCAAGGTGCTCAACCTCGATCCTGACCTGCTTGAAGCCATGGAACTGACCGACCTCGGCAACGGTAGAATAAAGGTTCCGGTAACGCACGAAATCCCGGCAAAAATAATGGGCTCCGGGATCGGTGCCTCCCAGAGCCACAGCGGCGATTACGATATCCAGATGTTTGATGAGCCCACTGTATCGGAATATGGGCTTAACGATCTCAGACTTGGCGACCTGGTCTCAATTTCCGACGCTGATGCGAGCTACGGCCGCATCTACAAGACAGGCGGCATGGTAATAGGCATAGTCGTTCATTCCAACTGCGTGCTTGCAGGGCACGGCCCGGGAGTCATGGTCATCATGTCTTCAAAAGAGGGCCTGCTTGTCCCTGAAACTGACAGCCGGGCCAACCTGAAATATCTCTTCACTAACTTATAGTATAGATATCGCTAACTGAATTTACATTTTTTTTGCCGACCCACTCCGACATAAGGGGCACTTCACCATGATCCGCATTAACAATTTTGCAAAAGTCGTAATAGCAATATTTCTGGTCTCCTTCACACTGACTACCTTGTCTGGCTGCTCAAACCCTGATGAAAAAAAGGCCGCCTTCTACCAGAAGGGAATGGAGTACGTAAAGCAAAAGAACTTAAAAGCCGCGATTATTGAATTCAAGAATGCGGTCCAGGCCGACCCCAAATATGGTGATGCCCGCTACCAGCTGGGTCTTGCCTACCTGGAAAACCAGGAAGTTAAAAAGGCTTTTGATCAACTTCGCAGGGCGGCTTCTCTCGATCCCTCCAACCTGGATGCGCTTTTAAAAACCGCGGAGATATTATTCCTTGCTCGAAACACAGATGAGAGCCGCACCTATCTGGACAAGATCCTTGCGGCTGATTCAAAACACGTGGAAGCACTACGGCTCAAGGCCAGTATCGCACTAAGCGAAAAGAACATTGAAGAGGCGGAAGCAAACATTGAGGCAGCCATTGAGGCGAATCCGGCCTTGGACCGTGCATACGTGGTCCGTGCACAGGTGCTGGCAGCCAGGCAAGACATGTCAGGCGCCGAGGCCGCGCTTAAAAAAGCCATTGAGTTAAACCCGGAAAATATGGGGCATCATCATGCACTGGTCAGCTTTTACTTAAGCCTGCAAAAATTGAACAAAGCAAAGACCCTTCTTGAAAAAATGGTCTCTAAGTTCCCTGAATCACCGCAGCCTCTCCTGGCGCTGGCCTCCCTCCATGAAAGAAACGGAGAGCATTCAAAGGCTGAAGAAAAGATCAAGGAGGCGATTAAAATAAAACCGGATGACCCTAATCTTCACCTTATGCTCTCAAGATTTTACCGCCACTACGGATCAGTCGAACCGGCCGAGGCGGCAATCAACCAAGCCCTTGCAGTAACAAAGGAACCACTTAACGTAAAGGCCGTGCTTGCGGATTTTCATTTCGAACAGGGACGGTTTGAACTCGCGCAAAAAGAGGTTAACGAGATACTTAACGAAAACAGTAAAAACGCGGGGGCCAATCTGGTCAGGGCAAAGCTTCTGGTCAGAGAAGGGAAAAACACGGATGCCATTGCCATAGTCGATCAGCTCCTTAAGGAACAGCCAAACTGGGACGATGCCCATTTCCTCAAAGCAGTAATCCACCTGAGCGTCGGAGAGACCGAGATCTCCAGGCAGGCTGCGGTCGAGGCGGTAAAATTCAGCCCCAACGATTTCAAGGCCCGCACCCTTCTTGCCAGACACCATCTCATAAAAGGCGAATTCAAGGAGGCAGGCAGGGAGGCGGCCATAGCGCTTAAGATTAAACCGAATAATTTCCAGGCCGCCTTGATCA
>DAOVYS010000057.1 GCA_030635485.1 Pseudomonadota bacterium
AATTATTTCTACAGGTAATATTATCAAGCTTTATGCACAAACCCAGGTCCACTACTGATCAGCACGGGAGTTTTGAAGTGGTTCGCTTACGGGCTTCCCTGGTGGACGTTAGTAGACATTTTTGTAGACGATTTATCCGAAATAGATAGGGTGTAGACGAAATAAGCACCCCTCAAACGAGATAGCTTATTTCCGGAACTCGTTAAAATCAAACAAAATAAATAAGTTGTGATAGCCAAGAGTTTTTTGGTTCTCCTCCTTGGGAGCAGGAGGTCGGAGGTTCAAATCCTATCGCCCCGACCATCAATTATATATTTCAAGATTTGTAAGTTCTTCAGTGACATTGTAGTTGTATCTTGGATATTCATAAATAGACATTCTGGCCTCGGTTTCACCGATGGAGTATCCGTATAGAGTCTCATATTCTGAGATTTTTTCTCCCATTTCTTCCAGCTGGTTTAAATACTCGCTTATTGATTTTGATTCTATGATGACCACCTTTCCCATTTTGTGGATAATCGGGCTGTGAGCCCTTGTGGCATCGTGGTCGAATTCCAGGACGCGTCTGCCGTATCGTGTAATTCCAATGACCCTGAATGTAAGACTTTTACCTACACCAGGGAGGTTGAGAACATTACGGTCTGTTGCTATGAACGGGATGTCGGCTTTCCTTTTAAGGTCGGCGATATTATCCACAATCTTCTTGGGTTCAAGGGAGAGGTTTTTGATCGTTTTGTTTAATTTTTCGGGAATACGGCCGATGACCTTTTCTTCCAGCTGCTCCTGCACGGCCCTGGCGTTAGTGGCAAAGTTGTTGTAATTTTCCATGTACCCTTTGACAGTGAAGGTGTAATAGGGGAGTACGCCTACTTTGCTTAAGACATGCCTCAATTTTGCGGTATGCCCACGCCTTGATGAGGCTGCTGTAAGGACATGCTGGTTTGTCACGGTCCATCCGGCATTGATGAGCTTTTGTAAAGCCGCCTCTGATTCAGGTGTTACTTCCATTGGTGATTCAAAATGCGTCTGAATTATGAACTGCTTGATTCCGATTTTGGATGCCTTTGCCTCAAAATCAGCAAGGATGCCGGTAAGATTATCCGTGATCCTCTGGGGGAGATACTGCGGCAGGCGTGTGCCAAGCCTGACCCGTACAATTTCAGCGTATTTTTCCCCCTCTTTTCTCTTTTTGTTTGCCTTTATTTTTTGTCCGGCCATCTTGTAAATCGCATCAAGGAGCTTTTCCAGGGACGTGTCCGAACTCATCAGTGCGTCTCCGCCTGTAATTAAAACGTCTCTCAGCTGGGAATCTTTTTCAAAATATTCCATCAGCCTTGTGAGTTTTTCAGGCCATGTTTCAACGGGTTTAAGTTTGTCCAGGTTGAAGTTTAAGATGCCGCTCTGAAAATTGTACATCCTTTGACATGACGCACAGAGTCCTCCGCATGCGCGTCCCATTGTGTCCGGAATCAGGATGGCCACGTCAGGGTAGCGTCTGTGTACGTTGTGGTGCGAGGGGAGCAGCCAGCCGGCAGCATTGGGTTTGCCGGGTTCCACAATATCTTCTTTCTCCCATGCGACAATGTGGCCGAATTCATTAATCAGCTGTCTGCTGTAGATTACGTAGTGCCTTATGGCAAGGTCGGCGCCTATGGCAAAATAGGGCACCCTGACATGGAGAAGTGAGAGGTAGTATGGGTTGACAAAGAATGGTATGCCGGCCTTTTCAGCGCTGTAAAGGAGTTTCATTGTGTCCGGATCAAGGGAATGTCCGAGTAATTCATTTAACAGGTCAGGCGAGCGTACGGCGAATTTTAAATGAAACGAACTCTCTTTCCACCATTCAAGCGCTGCAAGAAATTTCTGTTCCTGTGACATTTGTGAAGTGAATCTGTATTTTGCATCACTGATTTCATTTCTGTCGATTTTGCTTATTATAATGTTTAAGATCCTGTCTCTGTTTTCCTCCCTGAGTTTTATGATGCGAGGATCAAGACCTGAGGGATACCTGTTCATCCACTGCTCAACACGTTTCCTGGAAGGGAGTCTTTTTTTATGTTTCCCTGTAAACTGTCTGAAGAGCTGGATCATATCCTCGAAGAAGTAGGGTTTTGCCCCGCCTGTCCCATAGGTAACGGCCAGCCAGACGAGTTTTATGGGGTTGCTTAAGGCTATTTCACCTCTTAGGTTGAGGTCGTTGAACGTCCTGCCCGCATTATCAATATAGTCCAGAAGTCTGATGGCCGCGTAATCACGCCATTTCAATGCCTTGAATGTCTTATGTCCGGAATGTTCCCCCTTGTAATATTTTAAGGCGGCCGGTCTTTTTTCAACCCATTCCATGATCCGGTTTTTTACACCCACAAGCGCTTCTGTTTCGTTTTTTGCGTTTCGCATTATCTCTTCAAGCTGCGGGTTTTCAGTAAGGAGCTGTTTCAGCAGCTTGTGAGAGCGGGTGGTTATGGCTATTTTGTCAAGGTCTATGCCTTTCAGGTTAATATCCTCCCATCTTCTTCGTTTGTTTGATTTGATTTTTTTCAAGGTTTTATCCCTTTTCATCAGTCCATTTCCCGGTTGTTACGTAAGTATTGTAGTCTGAGATATATATTTCAGAAAAGGCGAGAAATGCGGTTACTATGAGAGGGCCGAAGATTATTCCCAGAAAGCCGAACATGCTCAATCCTCCGAGTATTGAGAGAAAAACCAGAAGCGTATGCATCTTGACCTGTTTGCCGACTATCTTTGGCTTTAAGATATATTCAATGGAAAATGAGATGAATACGTAGAGAACGAGAAGCCCAAGGGCCTTTATCACAAATCCCTTGAGTAGAAGAATGATGGCCGCAGGCATTAAGACCAGCCCGATCCCAAAGATCGGTAGAAAGGCCAGGATTCCCATAACCCCTCCCCAGAGCACAGGCGATCCAAGATCGAGAACAGCAAAGATGATGCCCCCGATAACACCCTGAATCAGACCGCATATGCCGTTTCCGATCATGACCGCACCTGCTATCTCCTCGAATTTTCGAATTAGTTGACGTTCCTGCTCGTCGGGCAGAGGCGAGAGTCTCAGGAGATAATTGAGCAGCTGTTCGTGATCTGTAAGAAGAAAGAAGATGATCAGAATCATGAGGAAAAAGTTGAACATGAAGCCCATGGCGTTCGCTGCCCATGAACTGGCCTGATTATATATGAACGGGCCTATCATCTTGGCAAGGTCGACCAAAGGTTGGGTAAGCTCGTCCGAGTTTAATGTTATTCCGTATCCTGTGAGATAATCCCTGGCTCTTTCAAGCACGGTACTGTCGTGAATAGTCTCTTTCACTTTTAGGGTCAAGTTGGCAACATTGCTTGCGCTGAAATAGGTGAGCGCCTCCTGCGACAATGCGCCTATGAAAAACATGAGAGGGACAAAGACCAGGAGCACGATCAGGGTGCAGGTGGTAAGGGAAGAAAATGAGGGGGAAAATTTTTTATGAAAAAATGAATATACCGGTTTGAAGATGCCTGTGAGCAGAAACGAGAGGACAAGGATTGAAAAGAAAGGCCACAGGAGTCTGGCCATCAATAGTGCTGAAATGAGAAAAAGTATCAGGAAATACCTGAAAATAAGAGGTGTCGGTGGGGTTTTTTTCAATGTTCTGTAGCCGTTTACCAGGGGTGCAAATTTATGGAATTATCGTCAAGGGCACGATTTTTTATAAAAAACATTGTAGAAAATATACGTAAAAAAGGCAAATATCTATTTTAGAAGAAATTTTTCTTTTTTGTAAATGCATCAAATTAAGTTGTTGAAGCGTGGAGGATTTCGGATATACTGTCGCTTTTTACTTGGGAATAAGTTTTGCAGATCATATAAGGCAGGTTCGTCGACCGGAATAAGGGCGGGTCAGGAGACAGAGTAATGGATATCAGGCTGGAAAGAATCGCTGAGAGTGAACTTAAGCCCAAACCGGATGAGAGTAAACTGGGTTTTGGAAAATTCATGTCAGACTACATGTTTGTCATGAAATATGACGAATCAAAGGGGTGGAATGATCCTGTGATCAGGAAATACGAGGATTTCTCACTGGATCCTGCAGCCATGGTACTACATTACGGCCAGGCCATTTTTGAGGGACTTAAGGCATACCGCGGAAAGGACGGCCGAATTTTTCTGTTTAGACCGACCGATAATCTCAATCGTATGAACATTTCGGCGGAGCGGATGTGTATGGCCCGGATCCCGACTGATGTTGTCTTAGACGCAATGAAGCAGTTGGTTGAAGTTGATCAGGAGTGGGTGCCCAGGGTGAATGGGTCCTCTCTCTACATCCGGCCTGCCTTGATCGCCACTGAGGCAGGTCTGGGCGTGCGGCCGGCTGCCGAGTATCTCTTTTTCATAATAACCGGTCCGGTGGGAGCCTATTATTCGGAAGGTTTTAATCCCACAAGGATATACGTTGAGGACAAATATGTCCGGGCGGTTCCAGGCGGTGTGGGACATGTCAAGACCGCGGGCAATTACGCGGCAAGCATCATGGCCGCCGTGGAGGCCCATAAGCTCGGTTATACCCAGGTCTTGTGGTTGGATGCGATTAAGCGAAAAAATATTGAAGAGGTTGGGACTTCAAACATATTTTTTGTCATAGGAGATGATCTTATCACTCCGGAACTGTCCGGCAGCATTCTTCCCGGAATTACAAGAGATTCCGTAATCCAGCTGGCCAGGGACTGGGGAATCAGAGTCACGGAAAGGACGATATCCATTGATGAGGTCTTGAGTGCCAATGAAGACGGCTCATTAAAAGAGGTTTTCGGTACCGGGACCGCTGCCGTGATCTCACCGGTGGGCGCCCTTCATTACAAGGGTGAGACCTGTACAATTGGAGGGGGCAAGACAGGTGAGCTATCTCAGCGGCTGTTTGATGAGCTTCAGGCAATTCAATACGGGTTTCAGGAAGATCCGCATAACTGGGTCGTGAAAACAACCTGATTGTAAATGGTTACAGGGGTAAGGGAATAGCCGTTGTTTGTTGTCTTGCCCTCGTCGGCTGGTTATACTTGATTTCGTGTTCTGGTGTTTGAAGCGAATTTTTTTTTGTAGTCACTTGATTTTTCAATGGTCTGTCACTATATTTTCGGCCATTACGGCGGATAGCTTGAGGAATAAAGGGTAAACGCTTACATACCGAGGGTCCCCGTAAGTTCGGACTCCTGGTGAACGGTTATAATAAAGGCTGACCTGCCGTTTTATTAGGATGTCTGCGGGAAAAATACCATGGTTGGTATAAGATTGATTTGTTTGTTTCATAGAGAAAAACATTAATTTATATGGAGGCTTATATGAAAATTCGTCCACTGAATGACCGGATTCTGGTCAAAAGACTGGAGGAAGAGGAAAAGACAAAAGGCGGCATCATCATTCCTGACAGCGCAAAGGAAAAGCCGGCTGAAGGTGAAATCGTAGCAGTCGGCAACGGCAAATTGAACGACAAGAACGAGCGTGTTCCCCTTGATGTAAAGGTGGGCGACCGTGTGCTGTTCAGCAAGTACGGCGGAACCGATGTGAAGCTGGATGGTGAGGACTTTCTTATCATGCGCGAGGATGATATTCTCGGTATTTTAGAATAAAAATTGTGCTGTAGACCTTAATGATTTTTCGGGAGAGGTTATACCTTACTTCTCCGGCCGAATGGATGATTTAAAACCGGATATCCGGTTTCGGTCCAATTTAAAATATTTTAAGGACAACCAGTGAAAGGAGATTAGAGAATTATGGCAGCAAAAGAATTAAAATACGGAGGCAAGGCTCGGGAGGCTATTCTGAACGGGGTTAATGACCTGGCCAATGCCGTTAAGGTGACCCTCGGCCCGAAAGGCCGCAATGTATTATTGGAAAAATCTTTTGGCGCACCCACCATGACAAAAGACGGTGTAACCGTTGCCAAGGAGATTGAAGTAAAGTGCAAGTTTGAGAATATGGGCGCGCAGATGGTCAAGGAAGTCGCCTCCAAGACAAGTGATGTGGCTGGTGACGGCACCACGACCGCCACGATTCTTGCGCAGGAGATCTTTGTCCAAGGCTCAAAGCTGGTGGCTGCCGGACACAATCCCATGGATATTAAGCGCGGGATTGATGCATGCGTAAAAGCAGTAGTTAAAAAATTAAATGAGATTTCAAAGCCCACCAAGGAACAGAAAGAGATTGCTCAGGTCGGCACGATTTCCGCTAATAACGACCCCACCATTGGAAATATCATTGCAGAGGCAATGGACAAGGTAGGTAAGGAAGGCGTGATCACGGTAGAAGAGGCCAAAAGCATGGATACTACCCTGGACGTTGTCGAGGGTATGCAGTTTGACCGTGGTTATCTTTCTCCCTATTTTGTGACTGATGCCGAGAAGATGGAAGTCAATATTGAGGATCCATATATCCTGATCAATGAAAAAAAGATCAGCACCATGAAAGACCTGCTGCCCATTCTTGAGCAGGTTGCAAAGATGGGCAGGCCGCTTTTCATTATTGCAGAGGATATTGACGGTGAGGCGCTTGCCACGCTGGTGGTCAACAAGCTGCGCGGCACCCTTAATGTGGCTGCTGTAAAGGCCCCGGGTTTCGGCGACAGAAGGAAGGCAATGCTTGAAGATATCGCGACTCTTACCGGCGGCCAGATGATCACCGAAGATCTCGGCATCAAGCTTGAGAATGTGACTGTAAACGATCTTGGAACGGCAAAGAGGATCGTGGTTGACAAGGATAACACAACGATTGTGGACGGAGCCGGTGATAAGGAAAAACTCTCTGCCCGCGTCAAGCAGATCCGTACTCAGATCGACGACACCACCTCGGATTATGACAGGGAAAAACTTCAGGAGCGTTTGGCCAAGCTGATCGGCGGCGTTGCAGTAATCAATGTCGGCGCGGCAACCGAGATTGAGATGAAAGAGAAAAAGGCCAGAGTGGAAGATGCATTAAACGCTACCCGTGCTGCAGTGGAAGAGGGGATTCTCCCTGGTGGCGGCGTGGCCTATCTTCGTTGCCTTGATGCGCTTGAGGCCGTTGAACTTTCCGGTGAGCAGGCTCTTGGAAAGCGTGTAATTGCCCGTGCCCTTGAAGAGCCTGTGCGCCAGATTGCAAACAATGCCGGCCTTGAGGGTTCGGTGATTGTTGAAAAAGTCAAGAATCTGGACGGCCCGAACGGTTTTAATGCCGAGACCGAGGAATTTGAAGACCTGATCGCAGCCGGCGTCATCGATCCCGTTAAGGTAACCCGTTTTGCATTGCAGAACGCGGCAAGCGTCTCCGGCCTGCTTTTGACAACGGAGTGCATGATCGCAGAGATGCCTGAAGATGATAAGGGTGGTGGTATGCCTGGAATGCCTCCTGGCGGCATGGGCGGCATGGGTGGTATGGGCGGCATGATGTAGTAAGTCTGTTTCGACCTGACCCATGAAAAGGAGCCTCACCTGACTGGGTAAAGGCTCCTTTTTCGTTTGCGGATCAGGCGAGGCATCTGTGACGCAGTTATGCCCAATCAGGTATTTTTATATTGACAATTTCGGTAAAATTTACCATATAACAAGACTTTTCAGTCACGGCGATGTAGCTCAGCTGGTTAGAGCGCACGGCTCATATCCGTGGTGTCCGGGGTTCAAGTCCCTGCATCGCCACCATTTTTTCAATTGTTCTGGGTACTTAGCGGTACTTGGTTTATCTTAAAACCCCTTAATTGTTGCTGGTTTAACGGCTGGGACATTAAGGGGTTTTTTTATGCCTTATGTTGTTGTTTTTTCAGGTCGGTGTCACATAAGTGTCACACTAATGCCACACTATGAGAGGTGATCATGCTATAAAATAGTGGACAGTTGATCATGCCGGTTACTGGCCCCGCCCCATAATAATTTTACAATTTGTTAAAACGCACCCAGCAATCTTCGTTGGAGGAGTGTTTGCATGTCACGACGGCCATCTACAATTAGGTATACATAAACATTTTCATTATCAATTCGATAAATGATGCGATAAGGTTTGAAAGATATTTGACGGTAGTCTCGAATCCCTAGGGACTGAAGTTCTTTAGGGTACACACCCCTTTCTGGCAATTCACTCAAGCTGACAAATTTTTTCTCAATCTGGTCAAGTACATAATCTGCTTTTTGGGGTGAGTCATGTTCTGATATATATGTGTAGATATCTTCGAGGTCGATTACAGCGGCTTCTGTGAGTAGAACAGTGAAAGTCACTATATTGACTCCTTTCCTTTGCGAAGACGGTTAGTTGCATCGGTAGCGGAAACTACTTTACCTTCTTCAATCTGCCGATTGCCAAGAGCAAGAATTTTCAGTAGTGCTATAGTTTCCTGAGTTTCCTCGAAACTCTTAATATCCTGGATGACGACTTTAGCTTCACCGTTTTGGGTAATGATGAGTGGATCTCCTTCATCTCCCAAATTCCTAATTATTTGTGCTGCATGGGATTTTAGATAGCTGATTGGTTTAATTTGTTTGGACAATCTCATAGGTCACCTCCTTGATAGTTATAAGAACTATATTAAGACTAAATTTAGTCCGATGTCAATGCAAATTTCTAACCCTTTGATAATCAGCCATGCTAAAACTATTTCTGTAAACACATGGTGTCACAGAAGTGTGGAACACTTGGTGTGATTAAATTTCGTGAATGGGACTTGAATTGAGGTTAAAATTATCCCGAAGTTCATATGGTTAAAACAGTAAAAAAAATCAGCATCCGGTGTCACACAAAATGTCACACTCCGGTGTCCAACTTTAGCAATTTTCCGTGAACGACAAAAGCAAAAGAGGCATAGAAATCAATATGTTATGTGAAGTTCGGTGGAGGTTCCCTGCATTGCCACCATTTGGTTGTTGGGTGTCAGTAATTTCAACACCTTACGCCATATAAAAAACCTCCGATGAACCAGTGGTACACAAACTGGTACATCGGAGGTTTTTCTTTTTTTCCGTTCCCCTCCTTTTTCCAAACGTAGTATCATTTTCTATTGCGATAATATCGTCATTCTGTATCCTTTAATTATAGGTAACTATTCAGCAGCACTCCCCATAGGAAGACGATCAGGTCGTCCACAGCATACTGATGTATAGCTGATCAACCTGCCAGCCTCCCTATGAAGCGCTGCTGAATAGTTACAAGTATAGTGCGAATTTTACTTCCCTGATTGATTCAGGGAAGTAAACTAGAGATCTATTCTTTTTTTGCCGATCTACGGGGGGGCGAATTATGGCTCAACATGATCAATATACTATCCTAAACAACATCAGTGATTCCGTTCTTATTATAGATCAGGACTATACGATTGTTTTTGTCAATCAACATTTTGGGGAGCTATGCGACGTACCCGTTGAAAAGCTGGTCGGAGAAAAATGCTATCAAATCCACCACCATTCTCCATTTCCCTGTGCCGAAAAATGTATCCCTGCAAAAGAGTGCGTGCATAAGCAAGTTTTTGCTATAGGCCTTCCCATTTGTGTCAGCCACCATCATATAATGCCGGACGGGACAAAAAGATTTTTACAGATCTCCGCTTCTCCTGTCAAAGATAAAAATGGTGCTGTTGTTCGGCTAATTACTATCATAAAGGATTTAACAGCGAAGGAAGAACTGCGAGAAGCCCTTGATGCAGCCCTTTTAGAACATGAGACCATATTGAACAATGCTCCATTTTCTGTCTCTTATCTCGACCGTGAGATGCGGATAATCAATATTAACCCCCTCATGGAACGACTCGTCGGCTATAAATCTGAAGAGGTGAAGGGCAGGCATTGTTATGACGTCTGGGGGCAGTATGCCAATGATGACACCAAAAAAGGAAAAGAAAGAACATGTGATGCCTGCAAATCGCAATATGCAATGGTAGACGGGCGGACGTATACCTTTGAGAGAAAGGTCGGAGACAGGTATATTGAGGTCACGGCTAGCCCGGTCAAAGATAAGAATGGTTATATTATCGGAGTACTGGAGTGCGGAAACGATATCACAGAACGTAAGTTGACGGAAAAGGCATTACACGAGAGAGAGTCCCTCTATAACTATCTCTACAACAATCTAAGCGATGCTGCATTTATAATTGATTTTAAAGGTCATTTCCTGGATGTTAACGAAATTACCCGGAAACGCCTTGGATACAGCCAGGATGAGTTCCTGGAGATGACGCTGGAGAAAATAAATGCTCCGGAATATGTGCAAGGTATCAAAACGCGAATACGTGACGTGCAGGAAAAAGGGAATCTTTTTTTTGAAATAGTTCATATTACAAAAGATGGAACTCGTATCCCCACCGAGATAAGCACCAATCTGATCCAGTTTCACGGTAATCCTGCCATATTGGCCTTGGCCCGGGATATCAGCGACCGGAAAGAAGCTGAAGATGAGCTTGTCAGGGCGAAGGAGGCATGGGAAAGCACATTTAATGAGATGAGTGACATTGTCACTATTCAGGACAAAAACATGCGCATTGTCCAGGCCAATAAAGCGGCGCATGATTTTTTTGAAGTTGATTACGGTGATCTTGTCGGTAAATACTGTTATGACGTCTTTCGCGGTCTAACTGAACCGTGCCACGGATGTCCTTTGGTTGAAACGCTTCAGGATATAGCTCACCATTCGGAAATAATTAAACATGAGAACCTGGACAAAATATTTTTGGTGTCCTCCTCCTCAATCACAGATAAGAATGGTAACATTCAATATCTTATCCACATAGCCAAAGACATTACGGAACAGAAACGGCTTGAGGAAGAGCTTTCTCAGGCCCACAAGATGGAAGCCATCGGCACCCTGGCCGGTGGTATTGCCCATGATTTCAACAACATACTTTCTGCTATTATCGGCTTTACCGAACTTGCAAAAATGGAGTTGGAAGATGACAGCAGAGCTGCTGCCGATCTTTCAGAGGTGTTGCGGGCATCAAAAAGGGCTACAGGGCTTGTCAAGCAGATATTGATGTTCAGCCGCAAAGGGGCGCATAAACGTGAGAAACTGAAACCATATCTCATAGTTAAGGAGGCTCTTAAACTGATGAGGGCATCTTTGCCGACAACCCTGAAGATACAAGAGAATATTGACCCTGAAAGCGGCACAATTTTGGCTGATCCGACCACGATTCATCAAGTTATGGTCAACCTCTGCACTAATGCTCTTCATGCCATGGAAGAGGAGACCGGGACTTTAAAAGTCACCCTGGTACGCCGGATATTAAGTGCTGACGATGTGTTGGGGCATCCTGGTGTTTCACCCGGTCCGTTTATTGAACTCTCAGTCAGTGATACCGGTTGCGGTATGGATAAACAAACGCAGCAACGAATTTTTGAACCCTATTTTACCACTAAAGCAACAGGCAAAGGAACCGGTCTGGGCCTGGCCGTAGTTCTTGGTGTTGTCCAGGATCACGGAGGAATGATCACGGTTGATAGCGAACTTGGAAAAGGAACGACCTTTCATGTCTACTTTCCGGCAATAATTAAAGAGGTCAAAACGCCTGTTAAAGCTGAAAAAGTAAAACCGTTGCCCACCGGAACCGAGAGGATTCTGGTTGTTGACGATGAAACTCCAATTATCGCCCTTCAGAAAGCCGTACTTTCCCGTCTTGGTTATACTGTTACGGTAAAGAGCAGCAGCGAAGAAGCGCTTAAGGTATTTAAGAACGATCCCAACAGTTTTGACCTTCTCATAACCGATCAAACAATGCCTGTTTTGTCCGG
>DAOVYS010000110.1 GCA_030635485.1 Pseudomonadota bacterium
AAAACAAAGTTTCGCTGATTCGCATAGGATGAACCATTGTCATTCCGGCATGTAGTTAGCCGGAATCCAGAACACAGCCAATTCCTGGATTCCGGCTAACTACATGCCGGAATGACGAAGAAATTAATTGTTCTGTGTTTTTGCCCATAGGGCATTATGTTCAATTTCAGCTTTGTAAGATTTTAATGGTAAAACAGACGGTTTTCTAAGCTTTTCTGGCCATAGTCGGAATTTTGACGTTGGTTGCCGCATGGGCTGCTGACGACTGCACAATCTACGAAATTACCGATGAAGCCGGGAGTCAGGACTCAGAATAACTGATTGTTTTCTGGATTTTGATTTCTGAATTCCATTGTAACGGTCGTATTCAGTCCTCAAGGATCTGTTTTCAACAAAGGCAAATGAATTTTATCAGTTTTATTGATCTTATTGAAGGCAAAAAAAAGTACGCCCTTTTGCTTTTTGTGATAATGTTTCTGGCAGCCATCGCCGAGGGCGTCGGCCTGTCGTTGCTTCTGCCTCTTCTCTCCGGCTTGATCGGCGTCGAGGGAGAGGCGTCGGGCATATTAAAATATCTGGAGCTTACTTTTTGTTTGTTCCCTCCGGCTTATCGCATGGAGGGGCTGATGGCGGTTTTGGTTGTCGTTTTCTTTTTGAAAAGTCTTATGATGATTTTGCATCGCGGTATGTCGGTCAACTTCGGAATGCAGCTAAGGGAAAAGTGGTCTAGTGAGATTTTTTCCAGATGTTTGGAGGCGAACTACAAAGATATAATCAATCAAAAACAGGGTTTTCTGATCAATAATATTATTACTGAACCGCTCCGTGCATCCAAATCCGTGACCATGCTTTTGGAACTTTTTTGCCGGGCGATGATCTGTATTGTGCTCTTCGGTATACTTTTGGCGACGGATTGGAAGATAACCCTCATGGCCTTGATTGTAGGCGGGATAGCCTTGTATCTTCCGAGGCGGACCGCAGACCATTACTCAGTCGGATTCGGGACTGAAAGGCTAAGGTTAAACCAGCAGATTACGGCAATGGCGGCGGAAGGTGTCAGTGGAATCAAGGAAATTAAGGTCTTTGGCATCTCTCACAGATACCTTTCAGCCCTTGCCGGAAAATTGAATCGTTTAACGAGAATTAATACAAAGTTTGCGGTGCTGACGGAAGCGCCCAGATACATTATGGAATTTGTGGTGGCACTTTTTGTTGTTGTTGTGCTCAGTTATCTGCACATTACGCGAAGCACGGAACTCAAGAACGCCGTGCCTTTTCTCGGTTTTTTTGTCCTGGTCTGTCAGAGGCTGGTCAGCTATGTGTCGTTTATTGTTGCTCAGCGTATGAAGGTCGTCTCCTTCTTCCCTTCGCTGCATCTAATTCACACGATGATTTACGAGGATAAATCCAAAAAGGATTATTCTAAAAAGATAAAGGTCGAGCAGATAAGCTCTGAAATTATTTTTAAGGATGTTGGTTTTTCCTACGAGGATAGGGGGGCGATTTTTACCAACCTGAATATGACCATACCTATAGGTAAGATGACGGCCATTGTCGGACCCTCGGGCGTGGGCAAATCCACGATTGCCGATCTGGTTTTGGGGCTGCTGACTCCCCAGAAAGGAGAAATATTGGTAAACGGTTTGGATATCCGGCAGATCGATTTAAAATCCTTGACAAGCAGAATCGGTTATGTGGGGCAGGAGCCCATTATTTTTAATGCGTCGATCAGGGAAAATATCTTGGCGGGAAGACTATCCGCCAATGAGGATGAAGTGGTCCATGCCGGGAAAATGGCGAATATCCATGATTTTATTACAGGCCTTTCCGAAGGTTATGATACTGTTGTGGGCGACAGGGGGCAAAAGCTTTCCGGAGGGCAGCGGCAGAGACTGGCCATTGCCAGGGCCATTATCCGGCAGCCTGATTTTTTTATTTTTGATGAGGCCACCAGTTCTCTGGATATCAGGTCTGAAAAGGTTATCCAGCGCTCCATTGAACAGCTTTCACATACTAAAACAGTTTTGGTTATCGCCCATCGTATTTCCACGCTTCAGAAGGCGGATATTATCTATGTTTTGGACAAAGGCGGCAAGATCAGGGTGGAGGAATTTGAAACAGTACGAAAGAAATATGCGGGTTTTATGGAACCCGCTAAAATGACACTATAATTATCAACTCATACTTTTGGTGAACAAGTACCAATGAAATACGAAGTATTGAGATATCAAGCAATCGCAAGAATTTCAGGCCCGATTCTTACGTTTTTTACCCGCCGCAACATGGCAAGGGCGGCCGCGCTTTTGATGAGATTGCACGTTGAAACGCAGCAGCGTGCAACCGGGCCTGAGCCCGTTAACATAGTCTATCTGCCAAAGGCCGGCCACACCGAAGATATCATGGCTTGTTTTCAAGGGCGTGAGAGATACGGTATTCACACCTTGGATAGAAAATTGGTTAAGGCTGTTTTCCAAGCCTTTCTCCCAGTGGAAATGGACGATAACAACTATCCGTCCAATGATCCAGCAATTGAGCGTAGCAAAAAGGAGTTGCGGGCCTTCTGGATACGGGTACTTGAGTACCTCCACCAGTCCATGGAATTTGACGTGGTCCTTACCGGAAATTATTCATACGCAGCGGAACAGGAGTTAGCCGGCGCGCTGACACAGATGGGAATTCCCTTTGTCGCCTTGCACAAGGAGTGCATGAAGACTCCTGGGCTGCGTCCTTTTTATAAGAACATATACCAGACTCGCAAAGCTCATTTCCAAGGCGTGAAAACCTGTGTATACAATCAGAGCGAGGCAGGAATTCAGGCAGAATCAGGCGTGGTTGAACAAAAGAACATCGCGATAACCGGCATGCCCAGGATGGACCGGTTGCACAGACTGAGAAAAGAGTGGGCGAAAAAGGGGCGCAAGGGATTGCAGCCCACGGTTCTGTTTTTCTCGTTCAACCACAAGGCCGGCTTGCCGGTTTTAGGCAGAAAACTGCCTGGCGCCTATGAGAACCTGCAGCAGGACTTGGAACGTCTTAACGTAGCCGGTCTGGCCGAAACCTGCCACCAGGCCATGGTGCGGCTTGCCAGGGAGAATCCGGATTTAAGGGTGGTCATAAAGACAAAAGGCGACAAGAACGCGGCCCAGTATCTTTCCCGTATTTTTGGTGAAAACCCGGATTTTCCTCCCAACTTGGACATCATGGCCGGCGGCGATGTTTTAGACATACTCCCCATGGCGGGAGTGGTCTGTTCCTTTAATTCCACTACGCTTCTGGAGGCCCTTGCCTTGGGCAAACCTGTTGTGGTTCCGGATTTTATGGAGGCAAAAAATCCGCAACTCGAACTATATCTGATATACATGGAAGATGCCGTGGAGTATGCTCCCGACGTGGATGCGCTTGTGCGTATCCTTTATGAAAAGGCCCTTGAAGGCAAAAAAGAAATAGGCGAGGATCTACCGGAAACCTCGCTGCGCCTTTTGGACAAGTGGCTGGGAAACAGTGACGGCCTGGCAGGCAGCAGAGTGCGCCGAATAATCGACGGTCTGATTAAAAGACAGCCCAAAACCAGCTGGCTGCGCTGAAGGCTTTTTGACTGAAGGGAAAAGGCTGAAGGGAAAAACTCGTCACCCCTTCAACCTAAATTTCTTCAACCTGTGTGTTTTAAAAAGACTAATAATAACAAGCTGATACAGGTCTGAAAGATAAACTCTCAGACTAAACATGTAAGAATCTAACAATTGATGAGCAATATGACACCAGAAACGGACGTATGTAAACAAAAACCGGTGATTGTTTACTATGACATCCTCCAGTACGGACCCGACGCAAAAAATCTTTTATATGATAATTTCGAAGTCATTAGCTTGGCTGATCCAGCGGAGGATACCCAAGAGGCGCTGAGCTGCGCTGACGTGTTGCTTGCACCATTAGGGTATTTCCTGGGACCTGAAAAAATAGACCTATGCCCGCGTTTGAAGGTGATCGGTTCCAATACCACGGGACATCCCCACATTGAAGTGGATTATGCGGCGCAAAAGGGAATTAGTGTAGTCACCTTGAAGGACCACCAGGATTTTCTAAACACCATCACGCCCACTGCCGAACTGACCTGGGGGCTGGTGATAGCCCTGACCAGGAATATCGTTCCGGCCTTTTCCTCGGTGCTTGACGGTAAATGGGCAAGATGGCCGTTCGGTGGAAAATCTATGCTTTCCCGCATGAGCCTCGGGGTGGCGGGCCTGGGAAGGCTGGGGGGGAAAGTGGCATCCTACGGTCAGTGTTTTGGTATGATCGTGCGCTATTTTGATCCGTTCGTGAACGAATTTGACGCTTTATCAGGCGTTGTCAGGACGCAATCATTGGAGGAATTGGTCGGACAAAGCGACGTCGTGACCGTGCACATTCCCCATGAGCCGGAAACTGAAAACCTGTTTAGCGACTCGGTTTTTGCCGGGTTCAAAAAAGGAAGTTATTTTATAAACACTTCCCGTGGAGAACTGGTAGATGAACCGGCCCTTGTATCGGCCCTTGAAAACGGCAGATTGGCCGGAGCAGCTGTGGACGTTTTGGACGGTGAGTTTGTTCCAGGGTTTGAAAATAGGGTAAAGGAACACCCCTTGGTGCAATATGCGGCTAGGCATTCAAACCTGATTATCACGCCCCACATCGGTGGTTCAACACATGACGCATGGAGCCTTACGCAGAAGTATACGGTGGAAAAAATCATCGAAGCCCTTGCCGAAGGCGTATGGCAGCAATGAAAGGAGTATGGGACATGGACGGCAATAAAGAAATCCTGGGGCTTATTCCTGCACGAGGAGGTTCCAAGTCTATTCATAAGAAAAACATTGCGTTTCTTGGAGGCTATCCCTTGTTGACCTATGTGGCAAACGCGGGTAAGAAGGCCAAAACCATCGGCCGGATTATCTGCTCGACGGATGACGAGGAAATTACCTCAGTATGCAGTATTTACGGCATTGAGGTTGCGGACCGACCAAGGGAGCTTGGCCAGGATGACACCCATATTGTCGATGTGATGGTGGATCTGATGGAAACCCTGGAGGAAAAGGAGGGTTACGTCCCATTTGCTGTGGCCCTTTTGCAGCCTACATCGCCTTTTGTTTTACCCGAGCATATTGATCGGTGTTGTGAGTTGTTGTTTGCGGACCGACAGGCCCAATCAGCCCAGACAATCTCCAAATTTCCAACCATATTCCACGCCTACAACCAACGAGTGATCGAGGACGGATATGTGCGGTTCAGGTTTTCGGAACAAAGACGCGTCTGTTATAACAAGCAGAAAAAGCCTCCGTTTTTCATTCTGGGCAACTTTTTGGTCACAAAGACCCAAGCTATTATGGAATCCAGGGATGTCTTTGCTGTGCCGTCAGCCTATTTTGAGGTACCCTATGAATACGCCCTGGACGTGGACGGCCCGCAAGAATTCGAACTGGCAGAATGGTACATCCAACAGGGCAAGGTGAACCTGCCGGATATGGATTAATGAGGTTATGAAGGATGGATGGTTCAAACAAAGCAAGAAAAAGTACATATGATTTTGTGAGGGAAACCGGGCGGGACCGCTATTTTGAGGCTCGCGACCGGGAGATTGCAATGCTTGCAGATCCGTCAGGCGGCATCCGGGCTGAATTCGCTGAGCCAGTTACAGCCTGCCCGGTTTGCGGCAATACTCAATTTAATTTCTGGTTTGAAAAACAGAATTTTAAAATAATGACCTGTGCGGATGAGGAGCATTGCAGCCACATTTTTGCCGATCCGCAGATAAACGAGGACGCCCTCATGGAGTTTTACCGGGGTGAGGGAGATACCGGGGATGCTGAACAGCCCACGGCAAATGACCTGTGGGTCGAGGTTCTGCTTTCCAGCGCAAACGCCCGATATGATCAGATCAAGTACAAAAAGGGGCTTGAGGCTATAGAAGAAGCCATGGCGGCGGAAAAGGCCGGTAAGCGCAGAGTTCTGGATATCGGCTGTTCGATAGGTCATTTTTTGGCAGTAGCCCGCGATGCGGATTGGGATACAATAGGGCTTGAACTGAGCACAAAGGCAGTGGTTCACGCTAGGGACGTGCTGGGTCTGGACGTACGTCCCAAGTTGCTTCACGAAGCGGATTTCGATCCTGAGTCTTTTGATGCCGTTACCCTATGGGGAGTCATCGAGCACCTCAAGAGGCCGGTTGAGGTGTTGGAGCAAATCAAGAACGTTCTCAAACCCGGAGGCGTGCTTCTTACGTTTTGCCCGAACGGAGCCAGCCTTGTGTGCCGTATCCTGAGGGAAAAGGCCGCCACATTTGATGGTAGGAATCATCCGTCGTACTTCACGCCGAAAAGCCTGCGCTTTGTCATGAAACTGACGGGTCTGGAAAATCTCTCTGTTTTTTCTTATCAGCCTGATCTCGACGCGGTCATCAACTATATCGAGGGCCGGGACCCATACATAAAAAAATTGGATATGCATAGCCCTTTACATGAGTTTTTTTCCGGCCTCATGAGGGAGAACGCGGAAAAATTCATTCTGGAAAATGGTCTGGGATACAAGATAATGAGCGTCAACAGAAAATCTCTGTAACGGTTTTCGCACAAGAGAGCAAAATGGCCTTTGAGTTTTCACAGAGCTTTGACATTGCCGGACGCGTTGTCGGAAAGAACTGTCCGGTATATATAGTCGCGGAGGCCGGGGTTGCCCATTTCGGGAGCGTGGAAAAAGCAAAAGCCTTGGTGGATTTGGCGGCAGACGCACGTGCTGATGCCGTGAAATTTCAAATATTTCAAACAGGCGAATTGATTTGTTCGGAGTCTGCGGAATGGATCAACCGGCTTTCCGGCAAGGAGCTTCCGTACGAAGCCTTTGTTGACATCTCGGAATATTGCAAAAAAAAGGGCATCACCTTTTTTGCCACGGCCCATGATGAGGCAAGCCTGGATTCTCTGGATGAACTGGACGTGCCGGTGTACAAGATCGGCTCGGGCGAGGTGGACAACTGGCCGTTTATCAAAAAGGTTGCAAAAAAGGGCAAACCAGTGATTCTTTCCACCGGCATGTACACTTGGGAGCAAATTAAAAAAGCCGTGGAAATTTTTCGTGAGGCGAATAATTCCGATCTTGCAATCCTTCACTGCGTGACCAGCTATCCCACCGACCCGGATCTTGTGAATTTGCGTGCCATCAACACGATTTCACGACTCGGTGTTATCGCCGGTTATTCGGATCATACCAGGGGATTTCATTTCCCCCTGGCCGCAACAGCGCTTGGCGCGGCAATCATAGAAAAGCACATCACCCTGGACTTTAACGTGCCGAACGCCCAGGACTGGAAAGTGTCATGCGGGCCTGATGATCTTCATCTCATGGTCGGCTGGATCAGGGAAATAGAGGCTGGTCTTGGTCACGGCGAAAAAGAGCCCTGTCATGCGGAAAAGCAGAGCCTTGCCTGGGCCCGAAAAAGTCTGGTCGCGGCATGCGATATCGCGGCCGGTCCGACAATCACAAGGGACATGCTTGTTACAAAGCGGCCTGGAACCGGGATTTCTCCGGCTGACACACAAAAGGTCATTGGTAAAAAAGCCGTGGCCGATATAAGAAAAGATACGGTTATCACATGGGAGCATCTGAAGTAAAAAAAATGAAATTATGCCTGATCATCACCACCCGGGGCAACTACGCCAAGGTGAAATCAATTATACAATGCGTCAAGGATGATCCTGATATTGAGTTGCAGGTTATTTTGGGCGGTGCGGTTATTCTGGCCAAGTACGGCAATATTGCCGACTCACTTGTACAGCTTGGTGTGAAGATTGACAGGACCATCCATTTTCTCGTGGAAGGTGAAAATCCCGTCACCATGGCCAAGAGCGCGGGCCTTGCAGTGAGTGAGTTTACCACTGCCTTTGAAAATCTGACCCCGGATGTGGTCATGGTCATAGCCGACAGATTCGAGTGCCTGTCTATTGCAATGACCGCTTCATACATGAACATACCTGTCGCCCACATGGAAGGAGGTGAGGTCTCAGGCTCCATTGACGAAAGCATTCGCCACGCCATAACCAAACTTTCCCATATTCATTTTCCAGCCACCCAGGAGGCTGCTGAACGTATTATTAAAATGGGTGAGGCGCCGGAAACTGTTTTTCCTGTAGGCGCGACAAGCCTTGACGTTATTTCAGACCTTGATTTGGATGACCTCGAACCTGTCATGAAGCTTCAGGAGACTGCCGGAGTAGGCCAGGTAG
>DAOVYS010000036.1 GCA_030635485.1 Pseudomonadota bacterium
GACCTGCCCGCAATGGACAATGATGACTACAGGCGGGGCAAGCTTACCAACCACCAGGTCTTTGGCGAGGCAGAGGCAATCCTGGCGGGTGACGGTCTTTTGACCGTTGCATTTGAACTGATGACATCGCCTGATCTGTCCGGCCACATATCCGACAATGACCGGCTCAGGCTTGTCAATCTCGTTGCCCGCGCGGCCGGCCCCATTGGAATGGTTGGAGGTCAGGCCGTTGATCTGGCATCAGAAGGCAAAAAAATTCCTTTTGAGACCTTACGTTTTCTACACAGCCACAAGACAGGCGCCCTGATCACGGTCTCGGTCCAGGCCGGAGCAATAATCGGCAAAGCGAACCGGGACGAGTTCGAGGCATTTACGCAATACGGAAAAAACCTCGGACTGGCCTTTCAGATAGTGGACGATCTTCTGAATGTGGAAGGATCGCCCGAAGAACTCGGAAAGGCGACCGGCTCGGATGCGGCCCGCGGCAAGGCCACCTATCCCGCATTTTTCGGACTTGACGAGACAAGGACAAGGGCTTCCGATGCAATAAATTCCGCAGTCAAGGCGTTAGCCCTATTCGACGTCCGGGCCGAGCCCCTGCGGGAACTTGCCAAATACATACTGACAAGAAAAAAATAATGGCGTCGCCATGTTTATGACAACATCCACCCCACTTCTCAACAACATTCAATCGCCGGTTGATCTGCGCTTGATGCCGGAGCGACTCTTGCCGGCACTTGCTGAAGAAATCCGCCGGGTAATTATTGAAACCGTTTCAAAGACAGGCGGCCACCTTGCCCCCTGCCTTGGTGTTGTGGAACTGACTCTGGCCCTGCATTACATATTCAACACCCCGGATGACAAACTGATCTGGGATGTGGGGCACCAGTGTTACGCTCACAAACTTATCACGGGCCGCAGAGATTCTTTTCACACACTGCGTCAATACAAGGGTATAAGCGGCTTTCCCAAGAGAGACGAGAGCCCTTACGACACATTTGACACCGGCCACAGCAGCACATCAATTTCCGCGAGCCTCGGCATTACCTGCGCCAAACATCTTAAAAACGAAAAAAACAAGGTGATCGCCGTGATCGGCGACGGCTCCATGACGGGCGGCATGGCCTTTGAGGCACTGAATCAGGCGGGCCATCTGGACAGGGACCTCATAGTAATCCTCAATGATAATGAGATGTCCATATCACGCAATGTGGGCGCCCTTTCCAGTTTTCTGAGCCGCAAAATGACAGGCAGGGCCGTGGAACGGTTCAAGCGGGACACGCAACAATTCTTAAAATCCCTTTCCAATGTAGGCGAAAATATCCTGCAGGTCTTAAAAAAGAGCGAGGAGAGCCTCAAGGCGTTCCTCACGCCGGGAATGCTCTTTGAAGCACTCAAGTTCCATTACGTGGGGCCGATACCGGGCCACAAAATCAACACCCTGCTTGAGACGCTGAAAAACGTAAAGGAATTCAGGCACGGCCCGGTACTCGTGCATGTTGTTACCACAAAGGGAAAGGGCTATAAGCCTGCCGAGACCAATCCCGGGGATTATCATGGAGTCGGCCCGTTTGAAATCAGCACCGGCGCCCCGATTCCGTCCGCTCCGAGCCCTGTTTCCTACACCAAGACGTTCGGTGAGACCATGGTAAATATTGCTGAACAGAATTCCAAGGTTGTGGCTATCACCGCGGCCATGCCCGCAGGCACCGGACTGGTCGATTTTTCAAAACGGTTTCCCGACCGCTTCTTTGACGTCGGAATCGCGGAACAGCACGCCCTAACCTTTGCAGCCGGTCTTGCAATCGAAGGAATGCTCCCTGTTGTTGCTATTTATTCAACATTTTTCCAGCGCGCCCTGGATCAGATCATCCATGACGTCTGCCTGCCCAACCTGCCGGTCACACTGGCAATTGACCGGGGCGGAGTGGTTGGTGACGACGGCCCCACGCATCACGGCGTCTTTGATCTTACGTTCCTCCGTTTTATCCCGAACATGGTCGTCATGGCGCCAAAGGATGAAAATGAACTTAGGCACATGCTCCTGACCGCCATCCTCCATCCAGGCCCTGCGGCTGTCAGATATCCACGCGGGGAAGGCGAAGGCGTGGAACTCTCATCCCCACTCACACAACTTCCCTTTGGCAAGGGGGAATTGTTGAGACAAGGCGACGACATACTGCTCCTGCCTGTCGGAAACAGGGTCTATCCCGCGTTAAAAGCGGCTGATGGGCTCTCAAGGCTTGGAGTCGACGCAGCTGTAATCAACCCCCGTTTTGTCAATCCATTAGACAGCGAACTTATCAGCACATGGGCGGAAAAAACCGGAAGAGTAGTCACGGTTGAAGACAATGTCCGGCAAGGCGGATTCGGCGGAGCAGTGCTCGAACTCCTGTCCAGACAAGGTCTCTACTCGGTTAAAACACGCGTGCTCGGTTTTCCGGATCATTTCATCGAACACGCCCCTCAGAGCATTCTGTGGAAAACCGGCAAAATCGACACTCCGGCCATCACCAGCGCAGCGCTCGATCTAATGGAAACGGGAAAATAACTATTCACAGTTACAGCTAGTTGGTTACAGCTAGTTGGTTATAGCTATATTTCGGCATCACACTGAATAATTATGCGGGAAGAAGTAGTTGAAATTGTTTAATCGATCACAAAAAGGGTCTGTCCGTCCGCACATCTGGTGTTTCACCACCTATTTCACCGAAGGATTCCCTTACACAATAATCCGAACCGTATCTTCGGTCTTTTTCCGTGACCGTGGAATGAGTCTTGAGGCAATAGGCCTCACTTCGCTCTTTGGACTGCCCTGGATTCTGAAATTTCTCTGGAGCCCGCAGGTCGATGAATTCGGCACCAAAAGAAGATGGCTCCTAATCACCCAGGGACTTCTGGCAGGATTCATCCTGCTCGCTGCATTCTTCTCCCTCCATTCACAGGCTGTGCAGGCAATAGCAATACTCTTCTTTTTCGCGGCCTTTGCGGCAGCCACCCATGATATCGCAATTGACGGCTATTACATGGAGGTCCTGGATAAGGCGGGCCAGGCAAAATTCGTGGGCTACAGGGTCATGGCCTACAGGATCGCGATGATGACCGGTACAGGCGTTATCGTTACAATCGGAGCTTTAAAAAGCTGGTTTGTTGCATTTCTTTTAAGCAGCGTCATAATGACCCTTTTCTGGCTCTTCCACTTCAACCGGCTGCCCTCGCCTGAAACCGAAAAAAGGCCTTTCTCCAGCCTGGCCCGATCACTTGTCAAGTCACGATTCATACTCGGCGCATTGATCATGGCCGCAATAATTGCCGCACTCCGCTCCTTTCTTGCTTCCGGCCACTACACGGCAATGAAGCAGGCCTTCCCTATATTTAACCGAATCTCCTTTTCAGGCTGGATCGGGATAATGCTGTTTCTCTCCCTGATCCTTGTCATGCTGCTCAGAAAACAGCTTTGGGCATGGATTCTTAGAGACCCTGACTCCTTTTACGCCAAGGCCTTTCTGACATTCATGGACCGGGAAAAAATCGGAGTGATACTCGCCTTTATCATACTCATACGGACCGGCGAATTCATGCTCAGTTCAATGGCATCCCCATTCATGGTCGATCTGGGTCTCAAGGTTCACTACGGCTGGATCTCAGGCGGAGTCGGGCTGCCCTGCTCCATCGCGGGCGCCATGCTGGGCGGCTGGCTGATTGCTCGCCATACCTTGCGAAAAATGATCTGGCCCTTTCTTCTGGCCCAGAATATCACCAATCTCATCTACATGTTCCTGGCACTCGCACTTTCCGATCAGATTATAATGAATACCGGCGCGGCCGACCCGACTTCCATCGGAATAACAAATCTGGCCGCGGTGGCAGGCGTGCATGGTTTCGACCAGTTTGCCGGCGGACTGGGAACAGCGGTCCTTATGACCTATCTAATGAAAATATGCCTGCCCGAATACAAGGCAGCCCATTACGCAATCGGAACAGCGCTAATGGCAGTCAGCGGACTATATGCCGGGGTTGTAAGCGGTTTCATGGCATCCTGGCTCGGATACGGCTATTTTTTCGGAATCAGCTTCCTCATGTCTATCCCTGGAATGGCTCTGATCTTCTTTGTGCCGCTGTTTGAGTCGGAGTGAGGAAGCACCTCAACTTTTTACGAGTGCATCAATGCTTGGCATACTTCAAACATAATGGTTGACATTACCTCCCCAAAAGACCTACCTTCCTTACAGACGTACGTTAAAAGGAAAGACAGATAGGAAAAATACAAGGCAGCATTAACAAGGGTCAAAGGCAGACTTGATTTTTTTTAACCCCATTTTTTTGTCAAGGGAGGTGGTTGTCCCCTGGAAAAAGGGTATTCTCGGACAGCCTCCCAGTACCCCAAAAAAGAAAAAGGCCCCAGACAATACAGACTGGAAGCCCCTTTCAAATCGAGATTCTTTCGCTTTCTGACTTAATATGTGTTTTTCACTAATTCAGTCCCATACCATTCGCTAAGTTTCCCCGAGTAATTTTTTATAAAACGTTTCTTGCTGAAAAGTCAACCATTATTTAATGCATAACTGTAACTGTTCAGATGTGCCCCAGGTGTGCGTAAGCAGGCCAACCGGCTATACATATTAGTATGCCGGCTGGCCTGCTTACGCACAGATGGGGTACAGCTGAACAGTTACGCATGACTTAAAATAAGATAGGCATCATGCAGATCATTCGGGGGTAATGACGAAAAATCACTGCTGCCCGAGGTGTCCCGCCGTACCATTACACTGAATGTCCCTATGCCCGGAGTACTTCCTTCAAATATATCCGGTTTGTGATGTACATCATTTAGACCGGCGTCTTTTGTTAATATGCAATCCGTATCGGGTTGTCCGGGAATAGTTATGCGTGCTATGTAGTTGCCGCTATGGTTGCCTTCAACGACCAATCCGACGCCGGTGAGTTCAATCTCACGCGATCGGACTAAAAACGGGTAGTGTTCTTTGGTTATTACACATGAGAATATCTTATCCGAGCCCGGAGGCATCGGATTTAGAAAGTTTTCCCACGCGGTTGGAAAACAATGTTTCAGTCCCACCAGCAGCATTCCTTTGCCGGACAGTATGCTATCCAGATGGACCTTGGCCGCTGTACCAAGCTGTTCGCCGCCATCCTGTGCTACGTAACTAACATGCAGAATAAGATCGGTGAGTGTGGAATAATCGAACTGATTGTGCTCCCGAGGCATGGTGATGTCCCATGAACCGACGGCGCCGGCCCCTTCAAAGGGCAAAAAACGGTCATCATCGAACTTTAATGAGAACAGGCCGTTGTCATATTCACCATGGCTGGTGGCGATCGTTTCGCCGGTGCCGGGCTGCGCAATAAAACGGGTGTCCTCGTCACCGTCTTTTGCATATCCCGGGCCAACGAGATTGCTTGTCCGCACTTCACTTGAATGAAGGGTCAGGCTGCAGTTAAGGTTGGTAAACTCGTCAGCCTCACAGAGCACACTCACGGAGATGGATTTGATCCTGCGCCGGTAATGGCTTGGGTAGTCGAGATTGTACATCCACTCCTCAAGATCAAAAGAGCAGCGTCCGGTCATGGCAATCTCCAGCAGTTTATCCGGTGCCAATCGCGCCAGAGATACATGTTTGGTGAGTTCCAGTTCGCGTTTATGCTGGTCAAGATAGGCGGCTTCCATTCTGCGGATATCATAGATTAGCCGGTCGGCGGACAGCAGTCCTTTTTTAAGACTGTCCCAGTACCCGAATTGAATAAAGCTTGAGTCCTTCAGGCCTAGTTCCCGTTGGTAACTCTTTTCCGCCCGTTTCGCCATATCATAGGCAAGCTGGTAAGCCTGAAAATAGACCGTTGAAATCTGGGTAATCATCCATTGGTAAAGCTGACTGTTGGTATATTTATCCCGCAGATACTCATGTTCTCCCTGCTGTATCTCCAGTTTCTTTTCAAAATTTTCCAGCTCTTTTTCAGCGATCTGTTTGAGGATTTCCGTGCCTAATTCCTGTTGTTCTATGTTTTCCATCTCTTTTTCTTCTTCGGCAATTTTTGCCGCGCGTTCAGCTTCGGTCCGTTCGCCGGCTGCCTCTGAGGTCAGTGAATCCTTCCTCCATTTACACAATTCAGCAGCAGCATCAAAAGCCTTTCCTGCATATTCAAAGCCTTTTCTGACATTGGAGCCGCCTCCGCGTACCGTAGCCTCCGGTGTGCCACCGGCGCCGTTTGCACCAGCACTGCCGTCAGGAATTGCCGATGCAATCATAGCTCCCAAGCTGGACGCCTTACTTAATACCTTGAATACGTCGGCTGCTGTTGACCAGTCACCCGCTTTTTCTTCGGCATCAAGCGGTTCGCTTAAACTGTTGATGTGGTCAATCCGTATCCGGCAGATCTCTTTGCGGCGCTCAAGGGACAAAATGGCATACTTGATCTTGTCGATCTTAAGCTCCTTTATACTTCGCATCGTCTCAAGCAGGGTAACCTCATTTGATGCGCGCAACACTGCGAGATCTTCCGCGTCTTTTTTCTCCAGAGCCTTGAGCAACTGCGCACCAAGGCTCTTAACGTCGCGGCAAAAGTCAAGCGCTTTGCCTGCCGGCACCTTGAATCGGTAAGCTTGCGCCGGTGCGTTCAGGTCATTGAGCATTGAAGCCGGATCAAGACCTGCGGCAGCCGCTTTTACCAGCAATGCAGGGTCGATCGGCGGCTCAAAAAGCGGCAGTTGACGTTTGAGTCCTTTGATATTAAGGCCGTGACGGATTTTAAACAGCCGGTCATTGACTGTGTCCCAATAGGTCAGAAGCTTATCATTATGCGGAAGTCCGTAGTAGGATATCTCAAGGGATGGAACTTCTTCATGCAAAGAAAAACCGTGCTCTGTATACTCTATAGGCAGGCCAAGGGTGTTTTCCAGGCTCACTTCAACCTTGGTATTGCCGAAGATGTCTAGATCACCGTCACTGACCAGCTCGTTGAAAGTCTTTTCTTCACGGTTCATTGCAGGAACTATGGTGGGCTGTGGTCCGAGCAGCTCATGGGCCAGTATGTATAACAGTGTCGCCTCATTGATCGATTCCATGGTGTCTCGGCGAAACAACTGATCGCCCCAGGCGATAAGGTTATCCAGGTATTTCATGACAACCGTCCTCTGATAGGCAACAGTGCGGTGTTCAGCAATAAGGTGGGGTTTAAACGGGTGGTTCTTCCATTCGATCAATTGCTCTTTAAACTCATCGATATTTTCGATAATATTTTTTATGCGCTGTTTGCGGTACTCGGCATCGCTGGTTTCGTAGAAGGGTTTGGTTACCCAGAAACGTTGCGGAGTCGGAAGCATCTGCGTGTTGGTTGGATCAAATATGTAATGGAACCACTGCATCGCCTCTTCAAACCGCTGGTTTTGGCTGAGACGGCAGGCGATCATCAACGGCGCATGGAAAAACAGCTCCCAGTTGTATATAGAGTAGGCCCCGCTGCGGGAAAAATCGAGTTCCTCTTTTTCCGCGGCTTCATGGTTAAGGACACTTACAGGACTATATTGACCATTAAAACTGAAAGCAGCCCTGTTGGAAAAAGTCTGCGGATAGAGTTGTACATTGCGTCGGTAGAGACCCTCCACTCCGCCCCGGTTGATCTCCTGCTGGAACACTTCGGCAAAGGGATGATAAAAGGGCAATGCCGCATAACTCCCCTCTTCATCACTGACAATATAGCTCCATGCGTTATCTTCTCCATATTGTAAGATAAAAAATGAGCGCAGTTTATCCTGGTACAGCAGCGGCCTGATTTTACCATCTATCGGAGCAAGCCCTTGCTGACAGAGAACCGCTTCAAAAGGATTATTCGCAGTGTTGAGCAGTGTTTTTGTCCCTTTGTCAGGGCCGAATACATTGAATTTGTTGTTAATGATGTCATCCGCCTGGTTGTTGGCCAGCCGGGTGTAATTATAATGCATACCCGAGGGAAGCGATAGTTGTTCGGAGATAACCAGCAATTGGGAGATATTTGCGCCTTGCTCACCAAAATTCTCCTTTATGTATTGGTATGACGACATATTGCGGATATTACCGATATCCGGACTGAAATAGTAACCTGGTATACCGCGCAACAGCACCTCTTTAACCGCGCCGTTGAAAACAAAGCTGGATGAGTGCCATGGCCGCAGGGTCTGGTTATAGTGCACCTTGGTAAGGCGTACTTTCTCGTGTTTAAATTGATCGTAAAAAGTGTTGTTATTAAACTCCTTGGATGTAGAGATATAGATATCAATATACAGAGAATTATGGGAAGCCTTGTAGCGCGGCTTAATATTATACGAAAAGGTCGGCCGCTCCCAGGGGTGGATAAGCTTCTTTTGGGAGATTTTTTTTGCATCCCAGCCATCCGGAGTTCGAACGCTCCATCCAAGTTCTATTTCCAGAAGCTTGGCCGGTTCCGTGTTCTTGACCGGTTCCTCGGATGCCTTTACCGGAGGTAATTTCTTCAGTTTAATCGGTTTTTCATGAAAAATGAGCCAGAACAGGTGCAGTTTACGGTTGTAAACCCATGGGACCACATGATCGGCCTGTATATCGGTATCAATCTTTTCCCAGGCTGACCAGCGCGAATAATTAAGATCATAGTTGCGGTAGTAGAATATCGCCGGCATACTCTGGGTGCGGGCCACTACATGGAGGAGGTTTGTGGGTCCCTCTTTTTCATGAAAAATACTGCATGTCTCAAGCCGTGATACCTCCTCCAGTTTAAGGATATAGCGTTGGAGCGAGGCTTCGACATTATAATTGGTCGCTTCGCTTGACAGGATATCACTTTCAAGTTCCTCGAAAAACGGTGATTTCGTATCACGCAACTCAGGCTCGATCCAATTTTCAGGGAACAGGAATACTTTCCTGTTCGCTTCCCAGATACGGTAATTCTTCATCCATTTCCACTGATTCCAACTGTTTTCCAGATCCGGGTCGGGCAGTGCGACCTCCACCTTACGGTTTTCAAGGTTCAGGAAACAGCGCTGTACAAATAACTGCGTGGAAAGAATGGCCTGCTTGATACGTGATGTCAACTGATCCGAACACATCTCAACATCGATGAGAAACCAGCCAAACAGATCATTGGGTGATGTCCAGTACTCGGGATTTCTGACTTTTTTAGCGGAAACCGTTATCTCAGGCGACTTTTCACGTTGTGATCGTTCGACCAGATACGCTACCAGAGCCTCGCGCTTTTTTTCACGCAGCGTATCCATAAGCGGTTTGAGTATTTTCAGCCATTGTTCTCTGCTGTATTTTGCCTGCGCCATGTTCCGTGCCATACGAGCTTTTTCTTGCTCCTGACCATCAGGATCACGGCTCGCAAGCTTGTAGAGTGATTGGAAATCCGCGCCCGTGATCTTTTGCCGGCAATGACACTCATAAAACCATTCATAGGTTTTTGGTGAACAGTAATCAAGCTGAGAATGGTGCAAGGACCCATGGCCGTGTATGTCCCACCCGGTAAGTTTGCACAACTCTTCATTGATTGCCTCAGCTGAAGCAGAAGGTGCTGCAGCTATCTCAAGAACATTGAGAAAGGAGGTGTTTTCAGGTTCTGGAAAGATACGCTTGAATTTAAGGAAACGGTGGAGCAGCAGCCACTTATCCATTGACACAGCAATTTGGGGCTCTTCTATGGGCAGGAGGTTAAAATCAAGCGTATTGCACAAAGAGAAGTGTGTGACAAACCATGCCAGTTCATCAACGTTGCATTTGAGACATCGTGCAGCCAGAGACGACTTGTGCAGCAGGTGTAATGCAGCAAAAACATCAGGCATATTTGCCGGTGTCACCTCATAAAGATACTCATTCTCCCCATTGCGCGCATGGAGCTTTTCATCCCGGAGTTTGGTTAGTAGAGTATCAGTTTGCGCGGGAAGATGGAGGTTGTTCAGCAAAACAGCCGCCTGGCTGCTTTCCAGGCTAAAGATAACCGCAACAAATTCCTTTATGGTTGTCTGGTTGAAATAATTGAGCAGTTCACCCATCGTATAGTTGCGACGCTGTTCCAGCTGGGCCGGTGTTGCAGGCGTCGAATACTTGAGGGTATCAATCGCTTTTGTGATATCGGATACAAAAATCCCGAAATGGTCAGTGATGAACTCGGTGATTTCCGTCTGTGTGGCTGTCCAGATGCCGGCTATGATATCCATGGCAGTCTGAAGTTTTGAGGCGTCTTCAAACGGGTTCAACATCCCAAGCAACATTTCAAGACTGTCGTCTCCGGTCTCTTCACATGCGGTTATTTTGTCACGCAAACCGGCCAGAGACTCTCTGAGTCCCTGGGTCTTTTGTATATAGACCTCATCCCGCCATCCCGAGGATGAGTCCTCTGCATAGGTAAGCAGGTATTCAAGCTGTACGAGCGTTGCGCCGGATTCTTTTAAAAGCTGCTTATCTGCTATGATCTGTAAGACGGTATCCAGTGAATCAAAGGGGTCTCCGATACCGGCGAGATCGCAGAAGAGAAACAGGTCGTCAAGTTTCATTTTCAGCTTCCGGGCAAGGGTTATATATCTGAAAAGTTTACTCAGCGTTGCCCGGGTTAATTTTTGGTCGGTTAAAGAGAGCAACAAGTCCATCTCATCATTGCTGCAGGAGAGTGATGACAATACATGGGCACGGTAGGGGTCGATGTTTTTAGTTGTCGATGCCGCGCTCAACAGCAAAGTGAAATCTCCATATACCTGGGCATCAATTGAGCCGCTCAAAAACAGCTTCTCAAAAAGGTTTTTGTGCTGCTTATCCGATGCCGCGGGAGCAGCAAGCATGCGGGTATTAATCGGGCTTAAGAATGCGACGCACTCTTCGACGCTCAGCTTTAATGCCTTACGCGCAAGCTCAAACTGCTTCAGCCGGATAAGAAAATTATCGTTCAGCAATCCGTTGCCCATAGCCGGATCCATAATGAGAAGGTCCAACTCCCAAAGCTCAAGGCCTGTTTTTTCCCACAAGCGGATAAAACGATTCATTCTGTCCAGACGGTCTATGGAAATATTTTCCACCTTCTGCAAATCCAGGTCGCAGTTGTCAATTGGACAGAGTATGGAACTTTTTGGCGTTTGCCCGTTTACAAACTCACATTGGAGCAGCTCAAGCAGTTGATGATAGCTGAGGCCGGATTTTCGCAGAAACAGAGACACAGCAACCTTGCTGCCAAGCGCTTGATTGCTCCAATACCGTTTCTGCCAGTAGTTTGATGCACGCGAGCTGATGATGACCTGCTGCTCCTGGTCTGAAATGCCGAAGTATTCTGCCGCGGTATTACATTTGTTGTTGGTTGTCACGGAAGGGCTTGTGTTTATTAAAAACGTTTCCATGAGATGGTGGCGTGGTATGCCTAAATGGGCCAGGAACGTACGGGTCTCCTCCTGCCACAGGTTAAAATGGGCGAACAGGGGATAATTGGTAAGTTTCAATCTTTCATATGCGTCCGCCTCAACATATTCAGGCTCGGCAAGCAGGTCCTGCGACGGCCAGGTAGATTGGAAAGTAAGCGATCCGTCGCCGTCGATGACACGGTTTTCCAGTATTTCACACACCAGATCTATATAGGGAAGAGCGGTATTTGTGTTTGTGCAATTGAGTTTAATATTGCCAAGATCCGGTCTGCGCTGAAACAAAATATCCTGCACGGTTTTGTCGGCTGATTTTGATTTTTTCTGGTCAAGGAATCGAAACAGGTCGGTCAGGTAGGCAGAGGGGCCGAGTACTGATTCACAATGGCGCACTTCACGTATATCAAGGGGACCGAACAGTGTCTCGATGTCCGGTATTTCTTTTGTCAATTCGTCAAGTTCTTCAGGGGTGTACGCGCGTGATAAAATAGAGTCGGGATTGATCCACTGCAGGTTGAGACTAAATTTTCCCAGCGCTGCCATCACCGCGGCATATTGGCTCTCACACACCATATACATCTGCGTGGCGATATTTTTGTTAACCCCTTTTTTGTCCATTTTGCCGATAAAGACATCCTTGCCCTGGCGGTACACCTGTGCTGCGCTGTAGTAGCCGGATTCCAGTAATGCCACACCGGTTTTAGCGGAAGGTGCAATACGGTGTGTCCGCTGCAGAACCTTTGTCGCGGCAACTTCGTGGTCGGAGAATCCCGCTCCGCTGCCTGCAAAAAGTGTTGCGCAAGAATCCTTTTTTAAATCAAAATCCTGCTCTGCTTCTATTGCCGCCAGAATGGTATTCATCGGACCCAGCGCGTGGTTGGCGCTGCGATCAACCTCTGCGATAAATGCGACCGCTGGAAACAACCGTTCCGCTTTCTCTTTCAAAGAAGCGGCATAGGCCTGTTTTTTTAAAGCGGTGTTTTGTCCTTTTACCCACGATGGGATTTTGTTGCCGTTCTGGGTAATAAGTGTGACCCAGTTGTTTTTTGATAGCTTTGCGAAATCAGTGATAGCGTTAAACTGGCTGGTCCCTATGCTATTTTTCAAAAACGTGAGCATACTGCCGAAGCTTGAAGTGATATAGCCAAGATCAACAGTCATGCGGAGATCTTTTACCTCTGCGCTGCTCAGCCCTGAAACATCACCAAGTGATTGCCAGAAATGGGTGGTAAAGCCCTTTGACTGACCTAAACATGTTGCAACTGCTGAATGTTTATTGCTGGGAATCGTTGAGGCTTCGATCAATGATTTGAGTGACCCGTTACCATCAAACATTGGTTTTTCAAGCAGATAGGTTGTTTTAAGCTCCTCAAGCGCATTGAGTATCTGGGGGAGATCTTTAGCTACGCGCCGTGAAACGTAGTTCTGCTTTAAGGCGTTTTTGAGTACATCTTCCTGTAAATCTTTTTCAAGAAACGCGATACCGTCGCTGGAACGTCCCACGAGCATACTGATCCAGGTGTCCCATTCTTTGGGATGATCAGGTAATAAATCGCCGGGAATGTTATGCGGCAGGTTTTGACGGATGAATGCATAGAATACCTCGGGGGTCAGGTATGGCCGATTTGCCTGGGCCGCGGTCCTCACGGCAAGGGTCATTTTCATGATATCTTCGGCAGCCAGCCTTGTTTCTTTACGTAGATAAGCGATATCCCGGTGTGTATCGCTCTCTTCTATCTCTCCTAACGAGGCGTTGGAGTCGAGGGCCTTATGTAACAGTTTTTCCAGTATCTGAAAGTCGGCATTACCCCGGTAGCCCACTTCACCATCAGTGAAATTCGCCCACAACAACTTTCCCGTGACATGGAAAGCCTTTTCTTTCATTGCTTTGCCGTTTGTGTCCAGCATCCGTATCAACAACTGGAAATTTTCTTTGGGCTTTCCTGTGAACGGATTTAACGGCGGTAAATATTGTACATCATAGAAACCATTTTTCAGGGTCTTGCGCTCTGCAAGCAGCACCTCATCACGCATCTTTTTTTCAAATACCTGGATAGTTGCGAGTTTGACCCCTTCCCAGAGATCGTTTCTAACAGACCCTCTGATCCGGTATTTATCTTTGCAACTGACCATTCGGCTGTTGCCCTGTATCAGGCTGTTGATTTTTTGTGCTGTTTTCCAGCCTACATTACCGCTTACCGGCAGCCCGTTAGCAGATTGAAATGCAATAACCGCTTTACGGGTAGTTCTGCCATAGGCCTGTGTGTTAGCCTCTTTCTTGTCAATATCGTAACCAACCCATGCCAGGGCACGCTGCAGGTCCGCGACCCTGGATTTTTGCATGTTGAGACGCAGGGGGTTGCGTACCTTCATGAGCCGTTCAGTCTGTGGAACCTTTAGTTTTTTAAAGGGTTTTATCCGGCTTGCCGCAACGGACTCAATCCTTTCAAGGGTTTCTTTATTTAAACGCCCGCTTTGCTTTAAACCATATTTTTTCTGAAACATGCGCAATGCGTGTCTGGTTTGACGTCCCTGTTTTCGAACTTTTATGTCTTCGGAAAGATCGTATTCTAACTTGGCGATGCGTGCGATCTTTGTCAGGGTACGATGCAGCTTCGCTGTTTGTGTCTTTGTTGAGTAGTATTTTTCAATTGCCTTTTGGTTCAGCGCATTAATGGTGGATTTGTTCAAACCGGCAGTCTGGGGAAGGGCGATCTTCTTTTTTACCGCTTTTAATGCATTGGCAGTATGGGTGCCAAAACTCCGTGTTTTTATATCATCAGTGCTGTCAGCGATAGTGCCGCCTAAATAAACAAGGATATCTTGCAATCGTGTAACATCTTTTCGTTTTGTTTTGTCAAAGATTTCAGAAAGCAATTTCATTGCGTATCTCCTTTAGCCCGAAGGGTGAACAACTCATATGTATTTTATTGTAAATACCATCAATCTTGACAGGTTACTTTTGTGTATCGTCTTTGCGGCTGAAGGCAAGTGTCTGCTGAACCATGTCTTTGGCTCGCATGGCACTTTTAAAGACTTCTTTTAGATTTTCTTGGGCCAGACTGCCTACAGGCACATTGTCCATGGCCAGCTCTGTATGGGTAAGGGTGATAAGGTGGTAAGAAATTATTTCCAATCCCCTTCCAAGGACTAAAATTATCCTTAATCGATTAGGTTTTTTATTGTCAAGTGGAAAATCCTGGTAGAAATTGCAATTTAGAGGCGGCTGGAGATGAAAGTTGGAGAAAGATGAGGCCCAAGGGTGTACTTGTCTTGTTGTCGGCTATTATGTCTCTCGCCCGGAATGGCTCAATTGACTGTGATACATGGCTCCTCATAACCGGGCCGGCCATCATCAAAAGGCTCATAAGTGGTAGTTTCTGTCCACACTTTCCTGATGCGGTCCCGCCAGGTCCGAGATGGTATCCGGGCATTTCCTAGGCCAATTTACCGGTGAAAAACAAGACCTCCTGCCAATAGAAGTGAAGTTCAGCAATCAAATCAAGGACAAGGAACTGAAAACCATTCTGACCTTTGCGGACAAAAAACAATGCGCAACCGTTCTTATCACAACCAGGGATCTCCTTGACCGTAGAACATTCGATAATGTTAATGTCTTATTTGTCCCATATTACCTCTTGTAAAATCACTTTTTCCCCTCTCCATATGGTCAGATTAGGAGCATCTGGAGAAGGCCGCTGACAATAGCTGCATTGAGTCAGGCTGCCGGCAGGCTGCGTGCTCGCTTA
>DAOVYS010000052.1 GCA_030635485.1 Pseudomonadota bacterium
GTTTGCTTCAACATCAGTTAAGTCTTCATACGCCTGGCCAAGGTCGGACAGATGCTCGAATGAGTCCTGAACCCGTCCGAACCCCTCGATTTCCAATCCCCAGATTTTCACATCTTTTCCCGACTCAGGGATGCTCGCATAAATTGAACCACTGGTCAGGTTCTCTTTGTTTTTTGACAAAAGAGCATCCTGTTCGATTCTGGAATCGGTTGCCGGTAATTCAGATGATGTGGTGACGTTTTCGGCCTTTTCGATATTTTTTACATTAAATATATCAACATCAGTGAGATTGGCCTTCATCAGGTTTGCCCGGTTTAGATCCGCATCATTCAGATTCGCGTTTGTCAGATCCGCGCCGGTGAGGTTTGCATCGGTGAGGTTCGCCCACCTCAAGTCCGCATCTGAAAGGTTTGCCTTGGTCAGATCCGCGTTGGTCAGATCCGCGTTGGTCAGATCAACATTGCTTAAATCCGCGTAGGCAAGGTTGGCGTTTGAAAGATCAGCGTTTCTAAGATCAAATTTCGTTACCTTGGCATTCTTAAACAGTGAATTTTTTATATTATTCAGTTTGATATTAAAGGTTGATGTCAGGTTGATTCCGGTCAGATTTGCCCGTTTCAGGTCTGCATTTGCCAGGTTGGCATTTGTGAGGTCAGCCTTTGTCAGGTTTGCTCCGCTCATGAATGCATGGCTCAAATTTGATTCAGTGAGGTCGGCCCCTGACAGATCACCATTTGTCAGGATCGTTTTTGTCATGTCAACAGAGTTCATCCTGGCATGAACTAATATTGCATTTGTCAGGTTGGCCTTGATGAGTGTGGAACCTGTAAGGTCTGCATCTTCAAGATCAGCTCCGGTCAGATTTGCCAGGTTCAGGTTGACGCTGTTCAAAAACGTGCCGTTAAGAGATACATTCGTAAGGTTTGCCTCTCTCATGTCCGCTCCACCCAGTTCTGCTCCTGAAAGGTCTGCACCGGTCAGGTTCGCTTTTTGAAGAACGGCTGATTTTAAATTTGCGTGTCTCATTTCAGCTTGGTGCAGGTTGCAAAGAGTGAGGATCGCACTATTAAGGTCCGCATTATTGAGCCTTGTATTGCTTAAATCGGCCCTGGTCAGATTTGCCCCTGCAAGATTGGCCTTGGCAAGGTTTGCATTGTAAAGAGATGCTCCGGTCAGATTCGCATTTACAAGCTTGACGGAACTTAATCCGGCCTCTGTCAGATCCGAATTTGTCAGATCCGCCCCTGACAGGTCGGCAAGCTGCATGTTTGCGGTTTTTAATTTTGTGTCGGCAAGATTTGCCTTGGTTAGATCAGCCTTTGTGAAATTAGTCCTGGTGAGATCCGCTCTGGTAAAGATTGCTGAACGTGCATCAGTGAACGAAAAGTCAGCCTCATTAAGAATCGACCTTGTGAAAATGGTTTTCCCAAGGTCCGCCTTTTTGAGGTTTGCCCTTGTAAGATCCGCCTCTGTAAGATCGGCCTGCCTCAGATCCGAGTAGGTAAGGTCTGCTTTTTGCAGGTTACTTTTTTTGAAAATCGCAAATTTTAGTTTTGCATGCGAGAGATCAGCGGATTTCAGGTTGGCGCGAGTCAGGTCGGCTCCTCGCAGATCAGCCTTTCGTAAATCTGTCTTGCTGAGATCGGCCCCCTTGAGATTCGCCCGCCTGAGATTAACCTTTTGCAGGTCAAGTGTGGAAAGATCGAGATTGCTCAGATCCTTACCGCTTAAGTTACGCGTTGTTTTAAGTAGAAGCTCGACTTCAACAGGGCCGAGTTTTATATTTTGTGGATTGATTCTTTTTTCGGGCTGAAGAATTGAGTTTGAGTATCCGGCCGGCAGATCCGTTGCAAAGAGGGAACCGGTCCTTTCCGACATGAAAAGATAGCTTACAACTGCCGCAACAAGAAATATTGTGGGAAAAATGAATATGCCCGGTCTCTTTGCAGCAGTTTTGAGCCTGGCACCCAGATTGGTCAGGAATGGCTGGTATATCTTATTTGGGGCTTCAGTCTCTTTTTCCGGTTCCCGGACCGGTTCTGAATGGTACGAGATCTGTGCCGGTGTCTTGCACTTAGGACATTTGAAAAATTTTCCAACGTACTGGGGAGGTACGTTTCTTGAAAATTCGCACTTGGTGCATAGAAAGACGGCATGGCCGGATTGTTCACCGGTTCCAATCCTGACATCTGTTTCGCATTTCGGGCAAGCCATGGTCCTGCCGGCATGGCGGTCATGGACTTCCTTTGTGAATCCGCAGTTGTCACATTTAAATAGCATCAGGATATCCTAAGCCGGCGGAGCCGGAAATTACGAATTACGAATTGTGGATGACATAATTTCAAACCGTTAGCAACTCACAACATATACGCTGTTGCCCCCTGCAGGAGGTGATAAACTCCGATGTTTCAGATAACGGGTTTAAGAACGTGCAGGAATTATAGTTTGTTTCCATATTATACAGAAATGAAATCTGTTTTACTAATTTAATATCGGCAGGTTCAGCCGGTTTCTTCAGCATTGAACGGATAAAAAATAGTAACTATTCAGCGTGATGCCGAAATATAGCTAAAACCACCGAACTGTAACTCCACGCTAAGCCCCCAGCTATGCTGGGGAGAATAGCAAAAGCTATGCTGCAGTATTTAAGAAAAGCCCCTTTTAGGTTAAGGAAACAGTGCTGAATCTGTGACCGAAACCCAAAAGGAGCAAGGATGAAGAAGACATTAGCACATACAACATGGGACTGTAAATATCATATCGTCTGGGTCCCTAAGAATAGGAGAAAGGTTATATATGGTAACCTGCGGAAAGACATCACCAAAATACTTCGAAGACTCTGCGAGTATAAGCAAATAGAGGTGGTCGAGGGCACGGCCTGTGCGGATCATCTCCATATATGTTTATCGATTCCTCCCAAATTTTCAGTATCCACAATAGTTGGGTACTTGAAGGGAAAGAGCACAATGATATTGTTCGAAAAGTACAGCAGCCTCCGCAGGAATTTCCGGGGACATCATTTTTGGGCACGTGGTTATTATGTGAACACAGTTGGCCTGAATGAGCAGAAGGTCCGACAATACATTAAGAATCAACAAGAGAGAGATTCCGTTGAAGATCGTTATGATACGGATCTCATAAAAGACCCTTTTAAGGGTGCAAGTAGTCATTATAGTCGAGACGAAGATAACTAAACAACCAAACTGCGGTCACAGATCAGCAATACTTTATTGTACGAATAACCCCTTAAGGGGTAACCCGTATTGAATGCCCTTTTAGGGCTTTATGCAAGCCACCGGCTATGCCGGTGGTCATGACTGTTGAGCAACAGGAACTCCTTACAAGAGGTGTCGTATGAAATCGCATACTTTTTTTGTCCTTACAATTATTCTTTCACTGCTTTCTGCGCCATTGATTTGCCTTGGGTCTGCCGAAATCGTGAGTAAGGGGATTTCCGGAGACAGGTATGTCTTTAAGGTAAATGGGGTCATGGTTGTCGTTTCTCCCGGCGACATGATCGACGATTGTCTGGTTACTGTGAGCGGTCTTAAGTGTGGGGAAGGTGAGTTGGATTCAGGCAATGCTTCCGAGGATATCCTCGGGGAAGTGCTCAAGCTCAAGATCGATAAACGGAATTGTGAAGAGAGTCTTTATGAAGTTGAACGGGAATGTCGTAAAAGATATGAGCAGAACATTGAAGAACTCACGTCAGCGCTTAAAAAAAGGAATTTTGATCTTGCAGATAAGGTAAAGGAGCTTGAGGCGATTAAAAAGGATCTGTATGTGAATGAGATTCTGCTTGCTGAATACGGCCTTAGGATTCAGGAATTGACAAAGGCTGAGTCGACTTCCCCTCCAGCGGTTCAGGAACCGCTGAAACCGGAAATAACGGTGGCCAAGTCCGTGAACACGGGCAAGATGGAGGCCCAGAGTCCGGAATCGGAATGCGGCATTGCTCCAAAAGCGGCGCAAGCGGTAACCGTGAAAGCAGAAGCAGTTACGGTTACCGCGCCGAGGCCCCGGAAGATCATCAAATACCAGGCTGAGAGGACCGGGCTGGATGGTCAAAAAGTGAAGATGCTTGTAGTAGAGGTGAACTGGTCAAATATCCGGCGTGAGCCTGTTGTGGATTCCGACATTGTCACCCAGGGAGTGGCCGGAGACATATTCAGGATCATCGACTCGGTGGAGAGATGGTTTAAGGTTGAGACGGATGGAGGGGGGACGGGATGGATTTCCGCCGATTTGGTGAAGCCTCATTTTACCCCACAATCGTCGGTCTTGAATAAAGTATCCGCCGTTCGTGTTAATGAGCAAGGCAATGCCCGTGTCCGTACGGGACCTGGATTTCATTTTAAAACCAAGGGAGTCGCATTAGGTGGAAAGCGGTACGATACGGGCGGAAGAACGTACAACTGGCATCAGATAATTATGAAGGATGGTTCCAGGAGATGGGTTCACAAAAGTACGGTGGTCCCTGAATGATAGTGATAAAAAATGCTAATAGTTCAGGTAGTTAACAGATTTTGAATTAAGGCGTGTTTAACCTTTTTGCCGGGCTGAGGAGAAAAAACGGAAAAACAATACCGGCTTTTAGGATGGAACTTGCTTGGTCATTAAAAGACTCGGATAAACCAAGCCACACATTTCTGGAGGATTATGCGGCACAATTCGCTTGTCTTCTCGATAAGAGTATGCGGGGTGTCGCCCTCTTCCAGGATGCGAGGATGTTCTCCGGTCGGTAATGCCAGCTTTTCATTAGGAAAACCAATGATGATACCCTCTAACTCCCACTTCTTCATCTCATTCCCTCCTGGAAATTGATGCAGATTGCGTATAGCTTTAGTCCTGAGGTTTATTTCATTGGGTGTAACCGATCACATCTACAGTGCCTGTGAACGGTTACTATTGCGCTGAATATGTAGCTAACTGTTATTACGAAAAAAAAATATTCCAGCAACTAAAAACGTATTTTACGTTAACAAATGATACTGGGTGAGTCAACAAAAATATACCATATATTGTGTAGTTGTATATATTCTACACAATATATAGTATAATCAGCTGGTTGTGCGAGATTTTTTGTCAATATGTACGGCGTACGTTGCTGATTATTCCTTGAGGACGGAAGATCATCATAATGACCATGATGGCTCCGAAGAGGAGCATTCGGTAGTCAGAAAACGCCCGTAGGTACTCGGGCAAAAGTATGAGTATCAACGCGCCGATGATGACTCCTGCGATTGATCCCACACCGCCCAGCACAACAATGGAAAGTATTATTGCAGATTCCAGGAACGTGAAGCTTGCGGGGTTTATAAAAGTGGTTTTAGCGGCAAATATCACTCCCACCATTCCTGCCCAGGTCGCACCTAGCGCGAACGCGGTCAACTTGGTCTTTGTTTTGTCTATCCCCATTGCCTGACACGCAATCTCGTCCTCTTTCAGAGCTATCCATGCCCTGCCGATCCTTGAATTTTTCAGCCTATTCACCACAAATATTGTAAACAGGGTGAGGCCGATCATGAGAAAATAGAGATAGATCGTTCCTGCCTTAAGTGACAAGTCGATTCCGAAGAGAGACGGTCTTGCTATATTTGCTATCCCGCTGGGGCCGAATGAGAATTCATTCCAGTTTTCCAGTATGAGTCTGATTATTTCGCCAAATCCGAGTGTGACAATGGCCAGATAATCTCCTCGCAGGCGAAGTACCGGAAATCCCAACACGATCCCGAGAAGCGCGCCTAAGGCGGCTCCAATGGGGAGCGCTGCCCAGAAACCAAGACCGTAATGGTAATTCAGGAGAGCATAGCTGTACGCGCCGACCGCATAAAAGGCGACATAACCGAGGTCGAGCAGGCCTGCCAGGCCTACAACGATATTTAGACCCAGTCCCAGGACAACGTACATCAGGGCGGTTGTCATTATGCTGGTCTGGTACATGGAAAAGACAAAGGGAAAGGCGAGCCCAAAGGCTGAAAAAGCTATCAGAACAGGAATGTAAATGCGTGGTTCATTCAGGGATGGCAGGTTGATCCTTTTTTGAGTGGTGATGCCTATCGGTTTTTGACTCGATTTTTTTTGTTCAAGCAGGTATCGGGCAATAAATGAAAAAAAGAAACTCCCGCACCCGACCATCACGAGGTTTTTCCAGCGCCATTCCACTTCCTGTTCAATTGGATTGACCCGAATCACCATTATGGGAAATGTCAGAAACATGAACCAGACCGCAACAAATAGTGATCTCAGCAGCTGGTTCGGAAATGAGAATTTTCCTGTAATTGGTTTCTTGTTCATCTTCCTGATACCGCTGTGTAGCGGATATGTTACGGGTTGCAGGTTTTTTTGAAAACCCGCAACCCGTAACCCCTAACCAAGTGCTTATGGGCTTTCAATCTGGAAATAAAAAAAAGGGGCGGCTTGGAAAGCCGCCCCCATGGGTTTTAAGTTAAATCCGATCCAGGCGTATAAGTCCTGTTCAATCCTGTTTTACATATGCAGGTCATGTGCAATATTGTGACATGAGCCGCATTCAGGGAATTTCTGATGGATTGAAGGATTGTGCGGAGATGCGCTGTGGCATTCCGAACATGCCATAAGCTCTGCATGAGCAGGATGGCATTTCGCGCAGGAGAGCGGCGTATGTTTGGTCGGGTTGGCCTGCAACTCGTCATATACGTCACCATGACATCCCGCGCATACCGTGTTGTCTTGATCTTGCGGATATGCGATTACGAGGGGTGTGTGAACCGGATGACAGCTCATGCACGCCGGGTTGTTCAATGCAACGGCCGGGCTGTGGGATTCATGACATTCCGCACAATCCGGAATTCTTCCATGGTTGTCGGAATGGCAGGAGGAGCAGTCCTCGTCGGTATGCATGCTTATCTTGTCTGTGAGAAGAGCACCAATATCTCCGTGGCATTTCCGGCAACTGGCTTCAAGATTTGATGCCTCCGGAAGCGTTGCGATCGGCTGATGGGGATCTGTATGGCAGCCGAGACAATTTTTCAGTATCTCGCCATCCGTGTGGTACTTGGGAGCGGGCAGCGTGAAAGGTTGCTCGGTGGAGCCGTGACAGCTTGAGCATTTCGGCATAATATCCGCGTAATTGCCTTTCAGCGGGTTGTAGGCATGGAACAGCTCGTGACAGTCGGTACAGGTTACCTTGGTATGCTTGTCGCCATTGTCTCTGATTCTCTTAAAATGAGAGTTGTGGCAACGAGCGCATTCCTCAAGGGAAAGAGGTTCAATGTCCACATTATATACATTCTCATCCTGCGCCATGGCAGTCCCTTGATTGATAAACACGCTGAACAGTATCAGCAACCCCATGGTTCCTGTGATGGAGAGTCCAACTCTCATTTTTGATGCCATTATTAATACCTCCCGCACACCTTCAGTTAATAGAAATTAATAAAAAATTTTCATCATCGGATGATCTTTCATTAGTTCTGGATGGACACTACTTGGCCAGATTGTGGTTGTCCAGATGGCATTCCAGGCAGTCGGGCATTTTTTGGTGCGTTACCTTGGAATGCGGTTCGCCGTGGCATGCGATACATGTAGGCATCATTGGGTGGCTGCCCCTGTGGCAGAACGCGCATGTGAAATCCTGATGCTTGGTTGTGGTCTGGGCCATCAGATTACCGATTTCTTCATGGCATGGCGTACAGAAAGTTCTTGAAGTGCTTATCGGATATTCAATAACCAGAGGATGATGGACCGGATGACAACCCAGACAATCTTGAGCAGTCTGTCCTTCGGCATGAGGCTCATGGCATACGGAACAATCGGGGATTTCCTTGTGGATCGTATGGCATGAGGTGCATGATTCGTCACCATGCTTACTTGGATGCTCTTTAAATTCCGTGCCCTGGGGCTCATGGCAGGTCAGACACGGGCCTGTCAGGTCATCGGACAGTGCCAGCGCCAGGGGAGCGTGCGGGTCGGAATGGCAGGAGAGACATTCGGGCAGATCGTAATGAGATTTGCCTTCATGGCAGTTTGCACAGGACGGAATGGCCTCGGTTCCCTGCGGCGGATGCTCCTCGTGGCAGTCCAGACATGTTACGTCTGTCTTGTGTAGACCGCCGTTGTTTTCTATAGTGACCGGTTCCTTGGGATGGCATTTGATACAATCTGAATTTGCTAGAGCCGCGGTTTCGACCGCGCCCGCAGTTAAAGCGTAGCCGGTTACCATGGCTGTGAAAAGGAATACTGCCAACACAACTTTCATGATCGGCATGGTCTTGTTAATTTTTGACATGGGTTCTCCTTCTTCCGGTCAGTTATTTAGTGCCTATCTATAAAACAAACGGCCCTTTTTGTCAGATCTTTGCGTCAAATGCTCACGTAACTAATTGATGTTGCTTTGCAAAATGAGTGAAGACGTGTAAAGTGCCAAACACATTAAAACCTTACTAAAATCCGATACTTTGTAACAATCTATTGCAGTGATTGTCAAGAAGAAAGGTGAAAATGGAGTGATTAACATATGTGAAACGGAATCCGGCCGATATAGGCGAGGGGGGGGGCGGCTTCCATCGTATTGAACGTGATGCCGATATTGTGTTATGGTGATAATTTTACCTTTATTTAGGCGCATTATGGATTTATAATGGATGTTCTGTTGTAACTATTCAGCCATGGATCCCTTTCCTCCGCTTTACCGGCCATTTTTAGTACCTTAGTGGTAATTTTCTTGTTTTTTATGGCAAGAAATCAAAAAGGTGAAATATTTTTAAATAGTTACACGCAGATGTTAAGGTACTTATCCAGGACCTTTAAAAATTTCCAGTTTATCTGGGTTAGGTTACTTGAATTGAGAAAACGACTGCGTCTGATAATCTATCCCCTGCTCGGGTTGATCGGCCTCCTTGGGTTGAGCGGCTTTTTTTTGCTCCGTTCGCAGACCGCTGCCAGGCTGGTGGCTGACCATTTATTCGAAAAGGTCTCTTCTGTTGTTGACGGCGACTTAATCATCGGGGCTTCAGATGGCAATCTGGTTAAAGGACTTATATTTTCCGACATAGAGATACGTACCCTTGGCCGTACATGGCTCAAGATCAGAGAACTTTCGGTCCGCTGCGAACTTTTTTATCTGTTGACCGGCCTGCTTCATTTTGATGCAGTGGATGTGACAGGCCTGGAACTGACAGTCTTGAACGACGGCGGCCGATCGTTGAAACTGCCGTTCGTGCGAAGTGGGGAAAGTAATCTTGCCCCACCTGTCTCGCATGTCAGCCTGGGCATGGTAAAAAATTTTTCAATAATTGATGCCTCAATTTACGAAGTCAACGACCCTGACGGCCCGGCAACCCCTCTCCTTGATAAAGTCAATCTGAAGGGCAAGTCGGGTTTTCCGCTCCTTGCCGATTCATTCAACTGGTCTGCCTGGTGTGTTATCCGGAAGGGAAGCATGGAAATCGTTCCATTGGCTCTCCCGGTAAAAGTGAGTGCAAAGAAGATGATTCTGTCCCGCGGGGCTTTTGAGGTGACGGATCTTAAAGTCGAGACTTTGGGGTCCAAAGTTACTCTCAATTTTGATTGTGACTTAGATAGCCTGGAACTTCGAAGAGTTTCCTGGGAGGCGCCCCGCCTCGCAATGGATGAGTGGGGAGTTTCTCAGGGATTTTCCGTATCGACTTCAGGGAGCATATGCGGCAAGCATCATTCTGATACCGTATCAGAGGGAGAGGTTTGTAAAAGTATTTTTCAGATCGATCAGCGGTTGGCCTGGGACGGTACGGAAGTGTTGATCATGGGTAATCTTCAAGACCCGCTGTCAGGCAGTGCGGAATTTCAGGGGACTATCGATTTTAAAGGACTTGATGTCCGTGAAGTTTTGGGCCTGTACGGAAAATGGAAGGTGTCGAACAATGACGGCTTTCAGCAATTCGCCGACGTTTTACCTTGGCTCGATAGATTGATGGTTGATAAGGCGCTGACCGGAAGCCTGATTCTTGAACTGGATTTAAACCACGACTCTTTCCATGCCGCGAGAGGGACTTTAGAGGTCAAGGACGCCGATATCCTCGGCGTGGTCTTGGGGAAAGGTCTTTTCCCTTTTGAGTATGGTGATTTTGGGTTGAATATAAAATCCGCCACAGTAGTCACCGGGGCGGGAAATGGTCTTTTTTCCGTTATTGGTAAAAAAGTGGATAAAGGAGAAGAGGAAGAATTCAACTGGTCGGTCACTTCTTCGTTTGAGGATCTGGATTCGAACCTTTTCGGACAACATGATAATCTGCCGAAAGGGCTTTGCGGCAGGGCCGGCTTTATCTTTGAATCTGGAAACATGTCCGGTGATATCACCATTGACCGTTTTCAGTACCGTGGGGTTAAATTTTCTACCCTTTCATCACAGGATTTGATGGATGAATTCGAAATCGTTTCTGAACCCACAACGGTTCAAAAAAATGGGGTTATCCTGCATGTTCATGGGCCGGTCCCGGAAAATGACTATCTGGATTTGGCGGTTACGGCAAAAGGTCTCCTTTTGAGAAATTTTCTGAAAGATGTTTCGGGTGAGTTGGATGTAGAAGCTTCTGTGGCCGGATCTTTTCAGAAGCCGGAATTTTTTGGTACAATCTATGCCCATGACGTGGCAGGCGACGGATTCGGCGTCAAACAGGCCAGGGTCGATGTGGTTTCGGGAGCTCTAAAGGGAGAGACAACGACATCCTGGGATTTTGTGGCGGATGGTGTAAGATTCGGCCGCATATCATGGCCTCGGATTAAAGTGCGGGGCGTGGAAAAGCCGGTTGCCGGCAATATATCGAGTGGCGTGGAGGATGTATCTGAGATTTGTATTGATGTGATGACAGTGGTGTCGTCGGATTCAGTCTGGAATCTGGCTGCTCCCGTGAAGTTCGGTCTGGGCAACGGGTTCTTCTCCTGTAATGATTTGAGATTTGTCTCGGAAAAGGGTGAATTGGCTATTTCCATGGAGTGGGATCAGGAAAGAGGTCTGATTTCTGATATGTCCCTCACTGACTTCATTGTTGACTTAACTGATTTTAACAATATTCCGTTCCGGTTTCCTGGTGGTAAGTTGTCAGCCCATATCACGGGAATAGGGCCGGTAACTAACCCGGAGGCAGATTTTTCACTCGATTTTCATTCGGTTCAGCCCTCTTTGTTCAGTGGGCTCTCAATTTCCGGCAATTATTCCAAAGGCCGGATGCAACTGAATGGAGTGGTGAATGCAGAGTCCGGCGGAGATGTACAATTTGATGTGGCCGTTCCTGTATCATTATCCCGTTCCCCTTTTGCATTTAAGGCTGAAACCGGTTTCATGACCGGAACCTTGACTCTCAGATCCGTTGATCTGGCTGAACTGCCTTTGCCTGATCAAATCGGCCGTCCCGGACGGCTTACGGCTGATCTCGCGTTAACACCCTCTCCTGGACGGCTTCCATGGGTAACCGGTGAACTGGTTGTTCTGGATGCGGATCTTGTGATCCCTGAGACTGATACCCGTTTTACCGATGGCAGAGGTTCTGTTTTTTATGATGGGAAAAAGATCACATTAAAGGATTGTCGGCTGCATGGAGCCCAAGGTGATATTTTCGCTTCAGGCAGTCTGAAGGTCGATCATGAGGGGAAGATAGACAATATTGACGTGGACCTCTCATCGGAACGGCTGACCCTGTCGCATAAAGGAATACACGAGGGTGAAATTTCCTTTATGATCAATGTGGGCAGGTCCCCTGAAGCCACAGCTCTTAAGGGAGAAATTGTTGTGCTAAAGGGCAGGACTAATCAGCCGCCGGTTACGGCCGATTTTGATGTCTCCGAAGATGTTGTTGTTTTTGAGTCGAGAAAAGACAGGGAAGGGAGCAGGGCTGCAGGCCATTTCCCGGATGTGGGTACACATTTGAAGGGCATTGATCTTGATCTTGTCATCAAAATGCCGGGGAATGCGTTTCTTCATGCCGGGAAGCTGGATGTGGAGTTAAAAGGGGAACTTCAGGCAGTCAGCAATGAACAGGACGGTTTCAGCCTGACAGGTTTGATCCAGGCTGTTGATGGGAGTTACCAGACAGCAGGCAGGGATTTTGTTGTGACGGAAGGGCAGGTGAAATTCGCGGAAACTGCGAAGATTGATCCGGCCCTGTCGGCAAAGGCTGTCTGTACGGTGCCCGGAGTTCAGATTACGGCCGTAATATCGGGAACGGTAAATGACCCGGAACTCATACTGGAAAGTATACCATGGCTGCCTGAGAAAGACATTATGGCATA
>DAOVYS010000122.1 GCA_030635485.1 Pseudomonadota bacterium
GCCCGGGCAACTAGGTGGGAGAGTAGGTCGCCGCCGATTCTTTTCTTATATATGAAAATGGTTCCGGACTTAGTTGCCCGGAACCATTTTTTTTTGCCTTGTGAAACTCGAAACTTGGAGATATCTTAGATGTTTCTGTAGGTTATCGTGAACCGTAAACAGTGAATCTGGCAATATGAATCACCATCATTTGACCGCACTTATTCTGGCCGCAGGCAAAGGCACTAGAATGAAATCCGATATGGCCAAGGTTCTGCATGAGGTCTATTTTGCGCCTATGATTTGTCATGTTGTTGACGTAGTTCAATCTATGTCGTTTGACGATACTATCGTGATTACGGGACACCAGTGCGAGAAAGTGGAGGAATCTCTTGAGAAATTCGGGGTTTCGTTTGCCAGGCAGGAACAGCAACTTGGAACGGCTCATGCCGTTTTATCCGCCAAGAGCCTTCTAAAGAAAGCCATGGGAACGGTTGTTATCTTATGCGGAGATACACCGTTGATCCGTGCGGAAACACTTGAGCAGATGTTGGAGGCCCATTTTATTGCTTCCTCTATGTTGACCATTTTGACGACCCGGCTTTATGAGCCCACAAATTACGGCAGGATTATTTCCGACACCAACGGAAATGTCTTAAGAATAGTTGAGCAGAAGGATGCAACGGCTATCCAGAAAGAGATCAGGGAGATCAATGCGGGCATTTATTGCGTTAATACAAATTTTCTCATGGATTGCCTGGCCGGAGTGGGTACGGACAACAAGCAGGGTGAGTTTTATTTGACCGATATTGTTGAGATTGCCAATGAATCCGGCCATGCCGTAAACAAGTTTGTCTGTCTTGATCCGGATGAGGTGCTGGGAGTAAATTCGCGAGTGGAGCTTGCGCAGGCCCATGCAGCTCTTCAGGCAAGGTTTAACAAAGCACTGATGCTTTCAGGAGTGACATTGATGCTCCCGGAAACCGTTTCCATAGAAAAGAGCGTCTTGGTTGGAAGAGACACCATTGTCCACGCCAATACACATATTACCGGGCAATCTTTTATTGGCGAGAGATGTCTGATTGAGCCCGGAGCCGTTATTAAGAACTGTCGGCTTGGAACCGGAGTAACTGTTGGCGCTTTTTCGTATCTTAATGGATGTCAACTGGCGGATGGAGAGAAGATGGATCCACACACTGTTAGAATCGGCCGGTAATTTCCCCGCGTATTTTATTATTCCATCTTAGAGTTGATTGAACCGGGATAAACAGCTTGACTTTGTTTTTCCTGACCGATTATATTTGTTCTCTTCGTAAGAAAGTACTCATCTGACACCTTAATTGTTTATAACTTATTGACATTGTTGATAATAAATAGTTTAGGCGGTTGGTTTTTGAACATGGATCGTGTACAGTTTTGGATGTACCTGACGGCTTAGCCGGAGATGAAAATAGGGAGACTTGATTATGGATCATGAGGAAGATCTGGGCCGCTTGGAAAAGATTGTCGGGAAATTATTGGCAGCTTACAACGATTTGAAGCAGGAAAAAGATAGTCTGGAAGGGACACTCAAAGAGAAGGATCTTGAAATCCTGGAGCTTCAAGAGACTGTGAACAGGGTGAATGGTGATAAAACAGCGATTTCCGAGCGTGTGGCAGGCCTTATTGATTACATTGAGACATGGGAGAAAACAAATCTTAAAGCTGGCAATCCTGCGTCAGACCAAGGAGTCGAATTAGATGAGGCCGGCCAGAAGCCTGAGCAGCAGATTATTAGTATGGCTGATTAATGAAAATATTTATTGCCACTAATTTGTTATTTTGGTAGAAAATAGATATAACAAGATAAACAGAGTCTGAAATTTATTGGAGGCGCAGGCTCTAGGGTGTGCTTTCGGCAAAGGGTTTGTTCAGCAGATCAAGGGTGTCTATGTGGAACGATTGGTCATATTTGAAGTCCTTGGCCAGGAATACCCACTTTATACGGATGCACCGGAGGGTGATGTCCAGGAAATTCTGGATATGATAAAACTTCAACTTTAGTGTCATTCCAAGTGTATTACATATGGGCTGCCTTCAAATAAAATTGCCATTCTGGCCAGTTTGAATATGGCTGGTAAATATGTCAGGCTCAAAAGGGAATTTGAAAATTTCAAGCAGTCGATTAATGTACAGAATGAAAGACTTGCCGATAAAATTGAGAGTTCTCTTTTCTAACCTGTGAAACGAGATTAAATAGAGGTTTACTTTTTTCCCCTGCCTAGTTGGTGATCAATGACAAATTGCGAGCCAAGTACATGACTAAAGGGTGACTCCGCTGACTTTGGAGAGAAAATTCCCACGGACGAAATTACTTGAAGGAGTCATGAGTAATACACCCACCTAACTCAGTTAGGTTCGAATGTAGTTGTTGACACGGCGTGGCGGGGGATTTTTCGTCAATTGACGTCCGATTTCCGTTTATTAAGGGACTAGAGACGTTTTATATATAAATGATTTAGTGCTCAGCCGAAAATGAGCAATTTTGTTTAAGGTCAAGGGATTTAAAAATAATCGGAGTTAGGACTTTGACATTACAAGGATTGTTTTTTGAGCATGACTTGAGAGATTAGACAAAAAGGCCATTTGTGGATGGGTGCTAGTTAGGGAGGAAAGGTATTCTCCTTTGATGGGTTCGCGGACAAGTATTTTTAGAAAGCGAGACCATATTTTTATTTGGAGTAAAAATATCATGGGCAAATCAGTGGTCAACAATGTGTGACTGTATTTCGGGATGCGTCTGAGATTTGGTAGCAAACAAGGTAAAGCCGGTAAGAGGTGGTGATATCTTACGGTAGAAAGCGAATGCCTTTTACATTGTTTTAAGAATGTCGGGAGAAACTCTAACCGGCAAATCGTGAGCAGCAGCAGGCCTTAATCTGCTCGCGGCATCAGAAAATGGAAGTAAATTTTATACATGGTTTGATGTGCCGTGAAGGCCGCATTGTGCTATGGATATTTTCTAATAAAATCTTCAAGTTAAAGTTTGTCTGATGAAATAATGTCCAAAGCCTGATAGTCATGTGTCATAAAATTGGACTTAGGATGAATTTCTATTCCATGGCAGGCGATCTCCCTTAAGCCGTTTCTATTGTAAATCACTCCGGGTGACCCGGTCCGGGCGCTTAATCCCACTTATATCTTTCCTTATATTTTTCTATTATCGTTTTGGGTAATGTCTGAAACTGCCGTGAACCGGCAGCTGTTTTGAACAGCTTTTTTGTTGCATGCGTGCAGACTCTTGAGACACTTGCAAAAAAAGTCGCGTTGATGGTCACGATGGTTGTTTTTGTGACGCCATCCAGCCCTTGAGAGTGGATTTTGCCTATTATATCGACTTTCAAGCGGGACATAGAATGGTGGTTCGGCTGACGTCCGGGCTGTATTCCAGCCTGATCCGGCTTTAACATAATAATAGAGGAGGTTAGGCTCCGTGAGTCAAATAATGTGGATCATAATTTTGTTGGCAGGAATCTGTGCTGGCGGCTGTACCGGCTTTTTTTTGCGGAAAAAAATTGTTGAATCGCGCAGGGATGATGTTGAGGAACAGGGTAAAAAATTTATTGAGAACGCCCTGTCCGAGGCTGAGCAAATCAAGAAAGAGGCCTCGCTTCAGATTAAGGATGAGGCATATCAACTCAAGCTGGAAGCTGAAAAGGAAATTAAGGAACGAAAATCCGAGATTGCAGAGGAGGAAAAGCGGCTCATCACGAAACAGGATCAGCTCGCACGGAAGGTGGATCATTTTGACAAGCGTGAAATGGATCTTATAGAGAAAGAACAGGGCGTTATTGATGAAGAAAAAAAGTTTTTGAAACGTAAGGATGAGCTGGATTTACTTTTTGAAGAGCAGCGTTTTCAACTTGAAAAGAAGGCCGGCATGTCTGCTGAAGAGGCAAAGCAGCAGCTTGTTGAAAGCATTGAGAGCGAAGCCCGTATGGAGGCTGCCAAAGCGATTATCAGGATTGAAAATGAAATGAAGATTCAGGCGGATCGTAAGGCCAAGAATATTCTTGCTTTAGCTATTTCGCGTTATGCCGGAGACTATGTGGCGGAGAAGACGGTCTCTGTGGTAACGTTGCCTAATGACGAGATGAAAGGGCGGATAATCGGCAGAGAGGGCAGAAATATTCGTGCAATTGAGGCGGCCACCGGAATTGACATAATAATCGATGACACGCCGGAAGCCGTGATACTCTCCGGATTCAATCCGGTCCGGAGGGAAGTGGCACGCCTTTCCCTGGAACGCCTGATCATAGACGGTCGGATTCATCCTGCCAGGATTGAAGAGGTGGTTGAAAAGGTCAGCAAGGAGCTTGAGGTGACAATTCGGGAGGTAGGTGAGCAGGCGACCTTTGATGTTGGCGCGCATGGTGTCAATATGGAGCTGATACGTCTTCTCGGTATATTGAAATATAGGACCAGTTACGGCCAGAATGTTCTTCAGCATTCTCTGGAGGTGGCCTTTCTGTGCGGTATCATGGCTTCGGAACTGGGCATTAACGTGAAACAGGCTAAGCGGGCCGGACTGCTTCATGACATAGGTAAGGCGGTCGACCACGAGATCGAAGGTTCTCATGCGAGCATTGGCCGCAATCTGGCAAGGAAGTACGGGGAATCGCCCGAGGTAGTCCATGCCATTGCAGCGCACCACGAGGAGGTGGAACCGGAAGGAATTCTGGATGTGCTGGTGCATTCTGCTGATGCACTTTCAGGCGCCAGGCCGGGGGCCAGAAAAGAGATGCTTGAGACATATGTGAAGCGTCTTGAGGATCTTGAAAAGATCGCCAATGCGTATAAGGGTGTTGATAAGTCATATGCCATCCAGGCTGGCCGGGAACTTCGGATTATTGTAAGCAGCAGCGATATTTCAGATGCCGAGGCAACAATTTTGAGCAAGGATATCGTAAAGAAGATTGAAGCTGATCTGACATATCCAGGTCAGATCCGAGTTACCGTGATCCGGGAGACAAGGGCTGTAGAATATGCCAAATAAAATGAACCTCACAATAGATGAGCAGGTTGAATTGATTGAGCGTGGGGCTGTTGACGTCATTTCTCGGGAAGATCTGGCAAAAAAATTCACAAGGTCAAAGGAGACCGGAAAACCATTAAGGGTAAAGGCCGGTTTTGATCCCACGGCACCGGATCTTCATGTAGGCCATACGGTCCTTATTCAGAAACTGAAACATTTTCAGGACCTGGGCCATCAGGTCCTCTTTCTGATCGGTGATTTTACCGGGATGATAGGCGATCCCACAGGAAAATCCGAGACCAGGAAGCCTTTGACCGAAGAAGATGTACGGAAGAACGCTGAGACATATAAGACGCAGATCTTCAAGATTCTGGATCAGGAAAAGACAACGGTCATGTTCAATTCCACATGGCTAAACAGGCTCTCTTCAGCCGAGTTTATAAGGATGGCCTCCCAGCTGACCGTTGCCAGGATGCTTGAACGAGACGATTTTAAGAAGCGTTTTGAGAGTCAACGGGCCATCAGTATTCACGAATTTTTATATCCTCTTATTCAGGGTTATGATTCGGTTGCCAGGGAGGCTGATGTGGAGCTTGGCGGCACTGACCAGCGTTTCAATCTCCTCATGGGAAGGGATATGCAGAGGGCCTGGGGGCAGGAACCCCAGGTGGTCATCACAATGCCTCTTCTTGAAGGGCTTGACGGCGTAAACAAGATGAGTAAATCCCTGGGCAATTACATCGGCATTATTGAGGATCCGAACGATATCTACGGAAAGACAATGTCCATTCCGGACACTCTCATGTTTCGCTATTTTGAGCTGTTAAGTGATCTCTCCTCATCTGAGATAGAGTCCCTGTCGCAGGAGATGAAGCAAGGTCGGATTCATCCCAAGAAAGTCAAACAGATGCTGGCCCGTGAGTTGACCGCAAGATTTCATGATATAGAGGCTGCGGAAAAGGCAGAGGCCCATTTTGAAAGGGTCTTCAAGCATCATGACCTGCCCGAAGATATGCCTGAAAAGGAAATGGCCGGTTGTTATAATGAGAAGGTCTGGCTTCCACGTCTCTTACTGGACGCAGGGCTTGTAAAAGGCACCTCTGAAGCACGCCGGATGATCAAGCAGAAGGCTGTGGCGGTTGATGGCCGGAAGATCATGGATGGGGAGTTTGAAGTGGTTACGTCAGGTGAGGTGATTCTTAAGGTAGGCAAGAAGAGGTTCTGTAAGGTGATTTTTTCGTAATCTTGCTTTATTGCAAATAACATAAAAAAGGGCGGCAGAATTTTTCTGCCGCCCTTTTTTATGTTATTTGCAATAATTTTTGTTTTTATTTCTCAGGTTCCAGTGCCTTGGCGCGTCCTTGGAGAAACTTCCAGGACTTATTCACGTCTTCCTGGACCTTTGCCATTAATTCATCGACCATGGCCGGGTTTGTGAGTTTGAGCATCCGATACCGGTTCTCGCCCAAGGCGTAATCCGCAAACGGTATGGAAGGGGCCTTGCTGTCGATCTTGAGTGGGTTTTTGCCCTCATCCTCAAGAGTCGGATTGTAGCGGTAGAGAGGCCAGTGACCACATTTTACGGCCTTTTTCTGTTGTTCCAGTCCCATCGCCAGGTTGAGCCCGTGATTTATACAGTGGCTGTATGCAATGATCAGGGAAGGGCCGTCATAGGCCTCTGCCTCGTTAAATGCCTTGACCGTCTGGAGAGGATCCGCGCCCATTGAGACCTTGGCAACATATACGTTGCCGTACGTAGAGAAGATCATACCCATGTCTTTTTTGGGCATTCTCTTTCCACCTGCCGCAAACTGGGCGGTGGCGGCTCTGGGTGTTGACTTGGACATCTGGCCCCCCGTATTTGAGTAGACCTCGGTATCCAGAACCAGGACATTTATGTTCTCACCGGATGCCAGGACGTGGTCAAGTCCGCCGTATCCGATGTCATAGGCCCATCCGTCACCACCAAAGGACCACACGGATTTCTTAACCAGGTAATCAACCACATAAAGTAGCCGCTTGGCCAGAATATCACCGGATGCGGCAAGTTTCGCCTTGAGCGTTCCCACCCTTTTTCTCTGTGCCTCGATCTCGACCTGTGTCTTTTGCGAGGCATTCAGGATTTTGTTGACTTCGGCCTTAGTAAGAATTTTGGCCTTGGCCAGTTTTTCCATAAGTTCGGCCGCCTGGGCGCCAAGCTTATTCACGGTCTGGAGCATGCCAAGACCGAATTCGGCAGTGTCTTCGAACAGCGAGTTAGACCAGACAGGACCCCGCCCGTCGTCCCGTTTTGCATAAGGCGTGGTCGGCAGGTTCCCGCCGTAGATTGATGAACAGCCTGTGGCGTTTGCCACCATGAGTCTGTCTCCAAAGAGCTGTGTGACAAGCTTGACATATGGTGTTTCACCGCATGCGCCGCAGGCCCCGGAGTACTCGAACAGCGGCCGCATCAACTGGCTGCCCTTAATTGTAGCGGGATTGAGTTCCGTGAACGGCATTTCGGGAAGATCGAGGAAAAATTTGTAATTGGCTGACTCGCGTTTCCGGAGCGCTTCAGTATTTGCGACCATGTTGATGGCTTTTTTATCGGTCTTCTTACCATCTTTATCCTTCTGAAATGCGGGACAGGCCATGACACAGATTCCGCAACCCACGCAATCCTCGGTGGCGATCTGGATGACAGCCATTCTGCCTTTGTATTCTTTGCCTTTGGCAGGAGCAGTCTTGAAATTTTTCGGCGC
>DAOVYS010000078.1 GCA_030635485.1 Pseudomonadota bacterium
CCACGGTAATCACGTCAGTGACCATGATATCTGCGACCACAAGGCGTCCCATCTCCCCCAACAGTTTCATGTCAACCATTTTGCTCCCCCGTGAATTCAGGGCCGTTGAAATAAATAATGGCCCTATTTTACTTGTTTTTTATTCGGCTTTTATGTCGCGTAAGGCGTTGTATCTCCTGATTGTGCATGCAAGAGGCTTGCAAGAAGTGCTTTTCAATCAAGAACGGGTTGGTCTTCTTAAACAAGAAAAGGGTTACAGGCCAAAACCTGTAACCCTTTTTTCACTGGTGCCCCCGGCATGAATCGAACATGCGACACCAGGATTAGGAATCCTGCGCTCTATCCCCTGAGCTACGAGGGCTTGTTGCTGATGTCCGTCTGAAATTGTGGAACATTTTTACACCAATTTCACCATTGGTGCAAGTATTCTTCCACACCGGAGGGTCCCGTAAGTTTGTACGTAAATATTCGGCAGCACTTCCTCTGGGCGCGTGCAGATGGAGTGCTGCCGAATATTTACGTTTGTACCCCTGGTGAACGCTTACATAATGTTGTTAATTATATTCCCTGGTCTTGTGAAAGACAATATCCGGAAAAATTTCCATGGTGCGGGATAGACGCCACTTACTGTCCGAGAGTAAGGATAGATGTCCTTCCGCGTCCAGAGCCAGGTTGGCCTGGTTCCTTTTTTCGAACTCTTCGAGTTTTTTGTGGTCATCGCAGGTTATCCAGCGGGCCGTGGCATAATTTACGCTTTCGTAGACCGCATCCACCCCGTATTCCGTCTTGAGTCTCGCCATGGTCACGTCAAACTGCAGGATCCCCACCGCTCCAAGGATATAATCATTGCCCATAATAGGCCTGAACATCTGCACAGCCCCCTCTTCGGCCATCTGAGTCAGACCCTTGGCAAGCTGCTTGATCTTGAGCGGGTTTTTGAGTAGTACCCTGCGGAAATGTTCGGGCGCGAAATTGGGAATACCGGTAAATTTAAGTTGTTCCTTGTCGGTGAAGGTGTCGCCGATCTTTATGGTGCCATGGTTATGGATGCCGATAATATCGCCTGGATAGGCACTTTCAACATTGCTGCGATTTTGGGCCATGAAGATGGTGGCATTGGCCAGGGTTATCTCTTTGCCGAGCCTGTGGTGAGTCACCTTCATGCCGCGGGTAAATTTTCCGGAGCAGATACGGACAAATGCGATCCGGTCCCGGTGGGCTGGATTCATGTTGGCCTGGATTTTAAAGGCAAAGCCTGAAAAGGATTTCTCTTCCGGAAAGACCTGCCGGCTGGTGGTTGTTCGGGGGCCGGGCGCGGGCGCCAGTTTCACAAAAGAATCCAGCAACTCCTTGACGCCGAAATTGTTGATGGCGCTACCGAAAAATACAGGGGTCTGGCTAGCCTTTAAATATTCCTTAAGTTCAAAGGGGTCGGCCGCCCCTTTCAGCAGCTCTATATCCTCCCTTAGTTTATCCGCCTGACGGCCCAGCAATTCGTCAACCATCGGGTCTGCAAGGTCTTTTATGACTATGCCGTCCTGTGGCCTGGTATCCTGGCCCGGGGTGAAAAGGTGCAGCTGTTGCAGGTAAATGTTATACACCCCTTTAAAGCTTTTGCCCATGCCGATGGGCCAGGAAAGCGGGGCGCATTCAATCTGCAGTTTATCTTCAATATCGGCAAGGATGTCCAGCGGCTCCATTCCCTCCCTGTCGAGCTTGTTGATAAAGGTCATGATCGGGGTGTTGCGCATCCGGCACACCTCCATCAATTTTTCGGTCTGTACCTCTACACCCTTGGCGTTGTCAATCACCATAAGAGCGCTGTCCACCGCAGTCAGCACCCTGTAGGTATCTTCTGAAAAATCCTGGTGGCCCGGCGTGTCCAGCAGATTGATTTCAAAATCCCGGTAATTGAATTTCATCACCGAAGTCGTGACCGAAATGCCACGCTCCTTTTCAACGGACATCCAGTCGCTGACAGCGTGATTGGAGGCTTTGCGAGCTTTTACCGCCCCGGCCATCTGAATTGCGCCGCCAAACAGGAGCAGTTTTTCGGTAAGAGTGGTCTTGCCAGCATCCGGATGGCTTATGATGCCAAAGGTGCGGCGGCGTTGGATTTCTTTTTTGTGTTTACTGCTCAATTTCTGCTTTTTTCCTGTATTATTGAATCTCATAGCAGTAAGCTATAAGGAATTTAGACTGTTGATGGATTTTGTTTCAGGGCACAAAAAAACGGGCCGGAACTCCGGCCCGCAGAATTTGTTAATATAATCAAAAAAACACAATTTGTCCAGTTTCATTCTGGAACATTAGTATTGATACATTAATATTCAGGCAACCACAAAAACAATTGTCGAGACTATTAGATGGGAGGATACTGATGGATAGCGCCCAACAAAAAATCAAAGAAAAAATAATATCCTCAATTTCGGAACAGGACACTCAAAGAGACAACTTCCTTCAAGAAGTTGAGAAGATTGCAGCCCGTTCCGATAACGATTTTTTCTGCTCCAGTATGCTGAGTCTCTTTATTCATTCCTCTTTTGAAGAGGAGGAGGCAAAAAACCACTGGAAAAATATTTTTAGGCATTATGATTTTTTTATCAATAAGCTCAAATACAATACCGGATTAAGGGTAGTTATTTTCGATTATTTTATAAACCTCAACCATTTTACATCAAGTCCGATTGTCGTTGAAATTCATCTGTTTAAAGAAGCCGAAAAGATGGCAATGATTGACTCGTTGACCGGAATTTTTAACCGGAGATGTTTTGATATAAATTTAAAAAAGGAACTGAACAGGGCCAGACGTTATGATAAGGATTTTTCCCTGGTAATGATTGATCTTGATAATTTTAAGAATATTAACGATACACACGGCCATCTTTTTGGAGATGAGGTCTTGAGAAAATTTGCATCTTTGCTTAACGATATAAGCCGGGAAGAGGACGTCATCTGTCGTTATGGCGGAGAGGAGTTTGTGCTTATTTTGCCTGAGACTTCTGCCAACGGCGCTCTTGCTTTGGGCGAGAGGATTCGGGCCGGCCTCAAATCCGGTAAGTTTTTCAAAATACACAATATCACTGTTAGCGGAGGCATTTCTTCCTATCCTTATGGCTGGAAAACCGCTGTGGAATTAGTCGAGAATGCGGATAAGGCTTTATATGAAGCGAAATTTTCCGGCAAAGACTGTTTTATTATAAGTAAGGTTGAACATAGAAGAAGAAAACGGTACCAAAAAACCTGGCAAGTAACCTATCAACTCATTGATCCAACCTCGAGCCAAGACGACAAACCAGGGAAAACCGTAACCCAGGACATATCCATTGACGGAGCAAAAATAGAGATTCGTCAAAAATATGAATTGGATGACAAACTGATCTTAACCATTTCCTTACCCAATGAGGGAAAAATTATTATTGTGGGAAAAATTGTCTGGGCAAAAAAATTAAAAGGTGACCAGTATGTTTATGGACTAAAGTTTCTATCTCTTAAAAGCGAACAATTGGAAGAGATTAGAAGTTTTTTGCCCCTGGAATAATTGTCCGTAGAGCAAGGTAGCCATGCGGGATGGATCGGTGCATCAAAATGTGAAGTTGTTTTTGAACGAGCCTTTAGCTATCCCAAGACTTTTTTTACAGACCATCATACTTTAAACTTTAGTACTAAGGGTTCAGTATTGAATTTTTCCAACGTCGTGGTTGTCCTTGTCGAGCCACAGGGGGCTCTGAACGTAGGTTCCGTCTGCCGTGTGATGATGAACTTTGGTTTTTCCGACCTGCGACTGGTGAGTCCGTGCGCTGATTATCTTTCCGACGAAGGGAGGCGGATGGCGGTAAAGGCCCGGGCTGTGCTGGAAGGGGCCGTGATCTACGATGATCTCGGGGCCGCGATTGCGGATTGCTGTCTGGCTATGGGGACCACGCGGCGTTTCGGCAAGTACAGGGAAGAGTTCTTTTATCCTGATCAGGCTGCACGTTTTCTGATTCCGAGAACCATGGAGGGGAGGGCGGCGCTTGTTTTCGGCAGGGAGGACAGCGGACTTCCGACTTCAGACCTTGATCTCTGCCAGAGGCTTATCACGATTCCCACCTCTGATTCTCTTCCGTCCATGAATCTCGCCCAAGCTGTTGCTATCTGTCTTTATGAAATATCCAGGGCAAAACGGACACTATCTGATGCGTCGGATAATAAAAGGGTCTTGGCCCCGGGTGCGGAAGTTGAAAGCATGTTTCAGCACATGAGACAAACGTTGCTTAATATCGAGTTTCTGGACCCGCAGAATCCGGATCACCTTTTGCGTACATTCCGGCGCTTATTAGGAAGAGAGGGGCTTGATGAGAGGGAAGTGCGTATTCTGCACGGCCTGTGGAGTCGGATTGACTGGTTGGACAGGGAACGGAGAAAAACGTAAGCGTTCACCAGCAGCATCTGCACGCACTCGTGGCGTTCGGCATAGTATAGGCTATAAGCCGCCCGCCACGATCACGCATTTATACCCCCTTGCGGGGGTGTGCACCTGCACCACTGGTGAACTATTACAAAACGATAGGTAAACATGTATATGAAACTGGCAACTGCTGAACAGATGCGGAGTCTGGACGCAACGGCAATCAATGATTACGGGATTCCCGGAATCGTGCTGATGGAGAATGCGGGGCAAGGAACGGTTGCGGCCATGAACCGACGATTTGGAAGCTTTGTCGGCAAGATAATCTCTATCTTCGTGGGCCCGGGGAACAATGGAGGAGACGGCTTTGTAATTGCACGCCATCTTCACCAGCAGGGCGCAAAGCCCCATGTTTTCATGCTGGTCAAGCCGGAAAAGCTCAAAGGCGATGCAGCTGTAAATCTGGAAATAGTCAGAAAACTTCCCATTCCTATCCATATTCTAATAAATAGTGAAGACCTGCGTTCGGCGGAACCCCGATTGGCGCACAGCCACACAGTGGTTGACGCGATTTTTGGAACCGGGCTTACGCGAGCTGTTTCCGGCCATTTCGCGGATGTTGTCAGTCGAATCAACCGGTTTGCCTGTCCTGTCGTATCAGTTGATATCCCGTCCGGTCTGAATAGTGACACAGGTCAGGTTATGGGCATCTCGGTCCAGGCCAGGCTGACCGCTACATATGGATTGGCAAAACCGGGAATGGTTGTTTACCCGGGAATGGATTTTGTTGGAGATCTGGAGGTGGTTGATATCACCGTTCCGCCCGAGGCCGTGGAGCAGGCGGATATTCGGACGGAACTCCTGGATACTGAAACGGTGAGGCCCTGGGTCCCTGTCCGGAACCTGTCATCACACAAGGGGACATTCGGGCATCTCTTGATCGCGGCAGGTTCGAGAGGAAAGACAGGCGCGGCAATCCTAAGCGGCCAGGGGGCTCTTCGTTCCGGGGCCGGCCTTGTTACGCTGTGCGTTCCCAGGGACTTGAATCCCATATTTGAAGGGGCCCTGCACGAGGCAATGACAATTCCCATGACAGAGGATTCGGGTGGAATTTTTTCAATTTCGGACTGGGAGCTGATAAAGAAAAGCATGGCAGGCAAACAGGCCGTGGCTCTGGGGCCTGGTATGGGAACAGAATCCTCCACCCGCGAACTCGTGATGAAACTCTATCTGGAATCCACACTGCCGATGATTGTGGATGCGGACGGGCTTAATATCCTTTCCATGGATCGATCCAGGATAAAAGATCCGCCCGCATTGCGAATTCTGACCCCGCATCCCGGTGAGATGGCACGGCTTACCGGAACAATGACAAGTGAGATCCAAAGTAGCCGGCTTGAAATAGCCTCATCCTTTGCAAGGGAAAACAGTGTGTTTCTGGTGCTTAAAGGGGCTGCCACCGTAATCGCGGCGCCGGACGGTCGTATTGGAGTAAATTCCACCGGCAATCCCGGAATGGCCTCCGGCGGCATGGGAGATGTCTTGACAGGGCTGATTGGAGGGCTCCTGGCCCAGGGGCTTGATGCATGGCAGGCGGCCTGTCTGGGTGTATATGTTCACGGTCTGGCTGCCAACCGTCTGGCAGCGGCTTCAGGAGTACGGATGGGATTTGTTGCAGGAGATGTTGCACGGGAACTGCCCATGGCCTTTAATCAGGTTGCATGTCGGGGGGGGCCGTAAGTTCGTACCCTTGTGGTGAACGAACAGCAAAAAATCAAGAGGAGGAAGATCATGGACAAAAGCCGATATGGAAGACGGGATCGCCTGATTCAAGAAAAGCGCCACGACGCTTATCAGGACTTGGGGAAGTGGCCTGAGCCTACGGTGTGCACAGAATGCCGTGCTTTGTTTCATGATGGCAGGTGGACTTGGGAGGCAGCGCCGGAATATGCGCACACAACAGTATGCCCGGCCTGTCATAGGATTGCCGACAACTATCCTGCCGGCCATCTTGAAATCAGGGGAACATTTTTAAGGGACCATCGTGATGAATTAATGAATCTTATCCGGAATATTGAAAAACGGGAAAAAGGGGAGCACCCCATGGAGCGGATCATGGCTGTTTCCGACGAAAAAGATCACACACTGGTGACCACCACCGGCATTCATCTGGGCCGCCGGATTGGAGAGGCGCTGAAGCATTCTTATCAAGGAGAACTGGATTTTACATACGGGGATGCGGAAAACAGTATTCTCGTTGTCTGGAGCCGGCAGTAAAGCGAACCTGGGCCGAGCGTAAGCGATCACAGGGGCAAGATAACTAACACAACGGTTATCCCCTTACGTATAAGCGTTCATAGGTGCTGCATCTGTGATCGCTTATACGCTCAACGGTATCGTGAAAGGATGCAATATATATGAAAATCAAACACTCTGTTTTGATGCTCCTTTGTCTGTTGTTGAGTGTGGGACATGGCTTTGCCGCTGATACCAATGCTATCATTAAACGGGTTGAGGATAATCTGAACGGCAAGACCGCCTTTATGAAATTTACCATGATGGTCAAGACCAAGAGGAGTGAGCGGACCATGAAAATGGATAGCTATTCCATTGGTAAAGAAAAAAGTTTTATTAAGATTACCTACCCAAAAAAAGACAAGGGCATTACTTTTTTAAAAATTGATAACTCAATGTGGCAATATGTGCCGCGTATTGAAAAGACCATCAAGATACCGGCATCCATGATGCTGCAAAACTGGATGGGCTCTGATTTCACCAATGATGATCTGGTCAGGGAAAGTTCGATTAGTGACGACTATGAGCAAAGGGTGGTGGGGGAAAATGAAACAGAGTATGAAATAGAACTCCGGCCCCAGGAGGACGCGCCTGTGGTGTGGGGACGGATCATAATGGCGGTCTCGAAAAAGTATTTTTTGCCGACCGTTGTAAAATATTTTGATGAGGATGATGTCCTGATGCGCATCTTGAGTTATCAGGACGTTAAAAAGTTCGGCCAACGTTTTTATCCGACCCATTGGGTAATGGACCCGAAAACTTTCGACAAGGCCGGCCACCGGACCACTGTCAATATAAACGAGGCAGTCTTTGATGAGGAGATAGACGGCGCCTATTTTACAAAAAGGGCGTTGAAGAGGTTTTCAAAGTAAAAAAACTCTTACATCCCGGGGAGTTTCACCCCCATACCCATGGGGAATTATTACAAATGTTTTTGAAAATCGCCATCAAGAACATCGTGGCTTACAAAAGACGCAGCATTGTCACGGTGGCGCTCACCTGTTTTACCACGGCACTCCTGGTATTTGCCTCGGCTTTCTGGGATGGTTCCCATAATAAGATGATTGAAAGTGCCGTGGAGATATATCCCGGCTATCTGCAGATCACCCAGAAAGATTTCCGCAAGATCCCAAGTTATGACAACCTGATCTTTGATGCTCGATCGGTCCGTAATGCGCTGACAAAAATCAGCGGTATTGATACATTTGGCGAGCGATTTGAATCGTTTGTTCTCTTTTCCTCCCGTGAAAAGGCGGTTGGCGGCATGTTTACCGGCATTGAGCCGGAAAAGGAAGAGAGGCTGTCGCGTCTGAAAAAGTCCTTAAAAAAAGGTGAATATCTATCTCCCGGCGACCATGCGAAGCTGTACATTGGAACCGAGCTTGCTAAAAGGCTGAAGGTTGATGTGGGGGATGTTCTTTCGTTTGTAGGGACTGGGGCGGATTACTCTTTTGCCGCTGATAACGTCACTGTAAAAGGTATTTTTCAAACCGGACTTTTTGATTTTGACGCAAGCGCGGCTTTTGTAAGCAAATCCTACTTTGATTACATTATGGCTGCCCAGAATTACGCTACCCACTTTATTGTACTGCCCGAGAAGCCGCAGGATGTTGAGGATCTGGCAGCAACAATCAGCCGAAAGCTCGGCAGTGAGTATCAGGCCTTAAGCTGGCAAAAGACCATGGCTGGCCTGGTGCAGGCAATGAAGGTGGATTCCATTTTCGGCTATATAACCTTGTCCATTATTTTTATAGTCATCTTCTTTGTCATCATGATTTACACCCTGCTTGCAGTCTTTGCCAGGGTCCGGGAAATCGGCATCCTGCGCGCCGTGGGCACCACTCCTTCCCAGATTTTGCGACTGCTTGTTTTAGAAAGCGTTCTTCTCGGCCTGGTCAGCGTGGTTGCCGGCGGTCTGATCGGAGGTGCGCTTGCATATTATTTTCAACTTCACCCCATTGTTTTTCCCGGGTATGAAGAGCAGTTCAAGCAGTATGGGCTGGCCGCTTCGGCCATGCCCGCCATATTTTCGTTGTCCACTATTGTCCGGGACATGATCGTTATGTTTGTTTTGACCGTGTTGTCCACCCTGTATCCGATTCTAAAGGTAAACGGGTATCGGCCCATAGAGGCAATCCGTCATGTATAAGCTTGTTGCCAAAATCGCCTGGGCCTCGCTCAGCAGGCGCAAGACCCGTTCCGTCCTGGTTGTCCTGATGATTGCGGTCAGCCTCTGGGGGGTGCTCTTTTTGGAAGGCATCTACGACGGTATGATCGAACAGATGATCGGCAACGCGATCCGTAGCGGCAGTGGTGATATCACTCTTTTTGCCAAAGGATATCGGCTGGATAACGATCTTGGAAAATTAATCACCAGGACTGAAGAGATTGAGCGGCTGCTTACCAGTGACAAACGGATAAAAACTTACATAATACGGATTCGGCAGGACGGCCTTGTTGCCACGGCTCAATATTCGAGAAATGGATCTATCTACGGCGTTGAACTTGAGGCGGAGAGGGGTCACGGCAGGCTGGACAGCTACATTACAAGTGGTGAATTCAGTTTTGGCGGAAAAAATAGGGGTGTGATTTTAGGCGCAAGGCTTGCCGATAAGCTCAAGGTAAAAATCGGAAAAAAGATTATCCTTTCAGCCCAAAACCTTGAAAATGATGTGTCATCAATGGCGTTTAAGGTGACCGGTATAATTAAGACCAACAACATGGCCCTTGATGAAACCGCCGTCTTTATTGACCAGGACAAGGCCCGTGATTTGCTTCTGGTTCCGGAAGGAGTCACCCAGGTCTGCATGATTTTGCATAATGAAAAGGACATACCCGCTCTGCAGGACGAACTGCGAAAACATTTCAGCGAATTGGAAGTGTTCAGGTGGGACGAGATTTATCCGGCCCTGATGCAGAGCCGGGTGATGATGGAATGGTTTAATCTGGTGATAAGCCTTATCGTGTTTTGCGTGGTCGGACTCGGGATCTTTGGTGTGATGCTGGTGAGTGTCCTTGAGCGGCTCAGGGAGTTCGGAATTATGCTGGCTGTGGGCACGAAGTTTTCTCAGATTCGGTGGATCGTCATGGCGGAATCGTTTTTTCTCGGGTTTCTTGGTTTTTTAGCCGGATCTTTGCTTGGCGGGATGACGCTTTACTATTTTTATGTGAACGGCCTGGATCTGACCATGTTCAGCCAGGGGCTGGATGTCTTTGGCATGGATGCGGTAACCTATGCCGTTATCCGGCCGGATTATTTTGTCACCGCCCTTACAGCCGTGTCACTGGCAACTCTTTTGAGCGTATTGCTGCCGTTGCGGTTTTTAAAGAATGCAAGGCCCATTGAAACAATTCGGAAGGTCTAGATCATAGGTTCCAGGTTCAAGGTTTATTAAATCGGAATTTTTTCCTATTCAACCCTGAACGTGGGACCGTAAACTGGAAACCCTATTATGTCCACCCCCTTTCTTGAGATAAAACAAATCCACAAAATCTTTCGGCCCAATAAAGATGTGGAAGTCA
>DAOVYS010000012.1 GCA_030635485.1 Pseudomonadota bacterium
GGTCGTGATGCATGGGGAGACCGTAATGGAACCTGTAGCCCCCGGGACCAATATGGCGGCGCTTGAGGCAGGTGTGGACATACTTGCACATCCCGGTTTTATTACCAGGGAAGAGGCTGAACTTGCTGCAAAAAAGGGAATTTTTCTCGAACTTTCAGGAAGAAAGGGCCACTCGCTCACAAACGGTCATGTGGCGAAACTTGCAAAAGAGACAGGCGCGCGAATGATTGTAAACTCGGATTCTCATGGGCCTGATGATTTCCTCACCGCCCATATGGCGGAAATTGTGGCCCTTGGTGCCGGACTGAATATATCTGAATACGAAAACATAAAAAAAGAGGTGAATGCGTTTGTGGATAAAATATAGCTGAAAAAAAGTTAAATGACCCCCGGCAGAGCCGGCGGCTTAATTCTGTTAGCCCTTCGAAGGGGCCTTTTACTACCCCCTCAAAGGGGGGAAGGATTAATTACACTTCGGAGGAGAAAACAGATTCAACTGCGTTATTCGTTCATCTTCTTTTTCCTGCTTACGAATATAATTCTTCACTATATCCTCATCCAGTCCTACAGTTGACACAAAATATCCGCGTGCCCAAAAACTCTCACCTGTGAAATTCTTTTTCTTTCCCATAAAATTTCCGGCAATTGAAATTGCACTTTTCCCCTTCAAATATCCAACGACATTTGATACCGCATACTTAGGCGGTATGCTAATACAAATATGGACATGATCTTCGTGCAAATGACCTTCTTCAATTTTGCACTCCTTACGCTTGGCCAAATCATGAAAAATTTCGCCAAGGTGCGTTCTGAGTGCACCGAAAATCTGCTTCTTCCGATACTTTGGGATAAATACCACATGGTACTTGCAATCCCAACGTGTGTGGTTTAGGCTTTTGTAGTCTTTCAAACTAACCTCCCAACTTTGTTAAGGTTTATAAGTTGGGAGGTTTTCTACTTCACCTCTTTACTGCTGTAAAAGTCAAACTGTCAGGAGTCACCCCGGCGTAGCCGGGGGTTTACCGGTTTAAATTACAGCTTCATGGGGCAAAAAAAATATTAAACCAGCGAAAAAATCTAGCAAGAAGCAAGGATTTGCTTTATCTTAGTAAACTTTTTTAAATATTTTCGTTATCCATTTTCCGACACGGATATGTGCCGTGTCTATTCCACAAATTTATACGTTTAACAAAAAAACAAAGAGCAAAAAAGGAAAAAAACTATGTGTCGTTTAGCCCTGAAAACGGCTGCCGAACCATTTTCTCCCTTCAACGTACTTTCAGCCATGGAGGCAATGCAGGAAGGTTATGACGGCAGCGGACTGGGCCTTGTGCTGAGAGGCGTCAAATTTCAGGATTTCAGCTACAAGTCCGAGGACCCCATACTGTCCGGCATTGCACATACCGAGGAAGCCATGAACAGGCTCAACCTCTTCATGCAGGACCGTGGTTTCAAGCTGAAATACAGTCACGAATTCACAACCGATTTTTCATTGATCAAGGCAAAGGACCGGCACAAGTATTTTGTGAATGTGTACAAGCAGCCGGATTCATGGAACGAATTTGACAAGACCGGTGTAGAGGACGAACTGCTCCTCACCCGCTTGAACCTGCGAAGGAACGGCGAAAAACACGGAGGTGATCTCACGGTCTTCTCTTTTTTCTATGACGTGATCATGATCAAGGAAGTAGGCTGGCCGCTCGGTGTTGGAAAGGCGCTCAGCCTGAACGATGACCGGATCACGGCCCGCGTTGTCATGGCCCAGGGGCGGCAAAATACAAATTACGGGATCAACCTTTATGCCTGCCACCCCTTCTTCATCCAGGGCATATCCACCATGACAAACGGTGAAAACACCGCCTTTATTCCAATAAAGGACTGGCTTACAGGCAAAAATTTTCCAGGATATACCGGATTTCAGAGTGACAGCGAGGTCTTCACATTCATACTTCATTATGTGGTAAGGCATCTCAAGCTGCCCCTCATGGCATACAAACATGTGATCACTCCGCTCAAGACAAAGGAGCTTGCCGTACATCCACAGGGAGATTTCCTTTTAGGATTAAGAAACGCATGCCGCAGGCTTATTATCGACGGGCCTAATTGCGTAATAGGCTCCATGCCTGACGAGACATGTCTTATGGTCATGGACCACAAGAAAATGCGCCCGGCCACAATCGGCGGCAAACCAGGCGAGTGGGCAATGGCGTCCGAAATGTGCGGGGTTGACGCCATGATTCCCGACCGTGATAAATCCCTTGATTTTCAACCCATGCGCGAAAACATGATAGTTGTACCTCCAGACAGAAAGGAATTAAAGATATGGTCTCAATTCGATCCATACCCTCTACACCAAGCAGCCTGACATATTGCGATCTCCCCTGGATAATCCAACACAGGGAAGACCGATGCACGCTCTGCGGACAATGCACGTCCGTTTGTCCCACGCAGGCCATCTATCTGACCTACAGACGTCAGAGGATGCCCAATCTTGATATCCTTAAAAAAAAACGCGGCAGTACGTACCGAACGTTTGTAGGAATCCGGCAGCACACTAATATGGCGAACAGATGCGTGGGCTGCGGCATGTGCTCCATGGTCTGTCCCAACGAGGCCATAACCCCTGTGCCGAACCCCAATGACATCCGCACGCGATTCCATAACAACCAGAAGGGCCAACCCTTGAAAAGGGGCGGGCGGAAGAACTCCGGGGCCACAATCCTGGACAATATCATCTTCAACAGGATTTCAATGCTCACAGACCCGGCCCTTGACGCCGGGCGTCACGAGTTTTTTGAAAACACGATCCTGGGCCGCATATTGCCTCCGGAAGAGTACTTAAAGCGCAAGGCGAGCGGCGAGTGGATCCCGCCCACCAGAGAGATATTTCCCTTTATCATCGGATCCATGTCATTCGGGGCTTTATCGCCCAACATGTGGCTGGGCCTGCTCCAGGGCGCTGCGTACTTAAATGAAGTGGTCGGGATACCCGTGGTCATGGCAACCGGCGAGGGCGGATGCCCGCCATGGGTCTTAAAAAGCCCATTCCTCAAATACATCATCCTACAGATCGCGTCCGGATATTTCGGATGGGATGAAATCGTCCGGGCGATTCCCGACATGCAGTGTGATCCGGCGGCGATTGAGATAAAGTACGGCCAGGGCGCGAAACCGGGTGACGGCGGTCTGCTCATGTGGTTCAAGGTGAGCAAGCTCATATCAAAACTCAGAGGCGTTCCCGAGGGAATCGACCTGCCGTCTCCACCAGTCCACCAGACGCTTTACTCAATTGAAGAGAGCGTAATGAAGATGATCCAGACCCTCTCAATGGCCTGGAATTTCAAAGTTCCGGTCTATCCCAAGATCTCCGGTTCCACATCCGCTAAATCAGTCTTAAACAACCTGGTCCGCAATCCGTATGCATCCGCCCTGTTAATTGACGGCGTGGACGGCGGCACCGGCGCAGCCTACAACGTCAGCCTGGATACCATGGGGCACCCGATTGCCTCCAATGTCCGCGAATGCTACCTTGACCTCTGCGCCCAGGGACGACAGAACGAAATCCCGCTATTTGCGGCCGGCGGCGTGGGCAAAAACGGAAATGTGGCCCAGAACGGCATGGCGCTGATCATGCTTGGAGCAAGCGGGGTCCATATGGGCAAATATATCATGCAGGCAGCAGCCGGATGCCTGGGAAGTGAAAAGAACCGGTGCAACCTCTGCAACATCGGACTCTGCCCAAAGGGCATCACCAGCCAAAACCCGAAACTGTACCGCAGGCTTGATCCGGATCAGGTCGCACAGAGAGTGGTGGATGCTTTCCTGGCAATCAATACCGAGGTCAAAAAAATAATGGCCCCTCTGGGACGTTCCCAGAGTCTGCCCATCGGCATGTCCGACGCAATAGGCATCAATGATAAGGCAGCGGCCGAAAGACTTAAAATCCGATATATCTGCTAATCTTGATGGCATCGTAAAAAAATCCCGACTACTGAACTATTCAAGATTTTTTACGATATCATTATGTTTGAATATAAAAAAATCCGGCATGTCCGGATCAGGAGTTACCAGTGATGGGCCAGATGCAAGAAGCAATTACTGTTAAAGGGATAGATGAGCAGGGCAGAAGAATCAGCTCAAAGGAATTTGATGAACAGGTCCAGGAGGCTGTTCTAAAATCGGGCAACCTGATTCTTGAACCTTACGGACAACACAACATCGGAGGGCGCCTCCAAAGGGAGGACGAGACGGTTTCCATCCGGATAAAGAGTCCGCCGGGCCAGAGGCTCGGATGCATGGGTCGGCCAGGCACGACCATTGTGTGCGAGAGACCCGCCTCTGATGACGTGGGTTACTTGAATATCGGCGCAGACATCGTGATCCTTGGAGACGCTACGAACGGCGTCTGCAATGCCATGGCTGAGGGCCGGGTCATGATAAAGGGTTCCATCGGCTCAAGGGGCCTGACCATGACCAAGTGGAACCCGGACTACGAGAGACCTGAACTGTGGGTTTTGGGATCAGCGGGTGACACATTCGCGGAATTCAACTGCGGCGGGATCGGCGTCATCTGCGGCGTGGAGCCGAAAAAGTCGAAAAACGTCCTCGGTTACCGTCCGTGCGTGGGCATGGTCGGTGGATGGATCTACTACCGGGGCGAGACTGATGATTCTTATTCACGAAAAGACGTGCGCAAAACCGATCCGGACGATGAACAGTGGGAATGGCTCATTTCAAACCTTCCAAACTACCTGGAGTCCATTGACCGGATCGACCTGTTTGAGACCCTGTCGGTCAGGGAAGAATGGAAGCTGCTGATATCAATACCGCCTCACGAAAAGTCTCTGACGTGGGACAGGCTCATGCCGATGCGGGAATTCCGCACAAAGATATGGAATCCCGGGTTCGGCGGAAATGACCCGCTGAGCGATCTTGCTCCCGGACTGGACAGGACCCCCATAGGCCTGATTGAGACTGGAGAACTCCGCAGGCGGAGACCGTTCTGGGCCAACAAGGGATATGCGGCTCCCTGTACATTTTACTGCCCGGTTCACATACCCACAGTGAACCGTCTCCGGCTCTTGAGAGAAGGAAAGGTTGAAGAGGCCTACGAGCTTATTTTGAGTTACACGCCGCTCCCAGCCTCAATATGCGGTTCCATCTGCCCCAATCTGTGCATGCAGAACTGTTCAAGGCAGATGGTTGATCAGAGTATTGACGTGGCAATGCTCGGACGTTCCGTAATGGACATTCCCGCTCCCAAGACAAAAGAGCCGTTAGGGAAAAAAGTGGCCATCATAGGCGCCGGTCCCGGCGGGATGGGCGCTGCCTGGCACCTCGCCCTGGAAGGGGTTGAAGCGCACATCTTTGAACAGGCGGATCAACTTGGCGGCAAGCTTGCCCAGGTCATTCCGTGGGACAGGCTCCCCCGGGCGGTCTGGGAGAAAGAAATCGAACGTTTTACTTCCATGCCGAACATCCACGTCAATCTCGGGGTTTCGGTGAACAAGTCAAAAATCGAGGAATTAAAAAAAGAGTTCGACTACGTAATCATTGCAGCCGGGACGCACGAGCCCAGGCGTATACCGTTCCCGGGATCTGAACGGGTGATCACGGCACTCGACTACCTGAAAGCTGCCAAGAGCGACAAACCCATTGAGACCGGCAAGCAGGTCGTAATAATCGGCGCAGGGAATGTAGGGTGCGACGTGGCATGCGAGGCCTACCGACTGGGCGCGGAAGAGGTGGCGCTGGTCGACATCCAGAAACCTCTTGCGTTTGGCAAAGAGAAGGAAGCCGCAGAGGCGCTGGGCGCCACCTTCCACTGGCCTGTCTTTTCCAAGGAAGCCACGGATGAGGGCCTTGTCAGCTCCAAGGGCGAGCTGTTCCCTGCCCAGACCATTATCATCTCAATCGGTGATGTCCCGGCTTTAAAATTTCTGCCGGACACTGTCGAGTGCCTAAACGTTGCCGGCGGAAGCTGGATCAAGACCGATGAGACAGGCAGGACCACGGACGACAAAATATTCGCGGTGGGTGACGTAGAAAAACCCGGCCTTGCCACCAATGCGCTAGGCAAGGGCAAAACAGCCGCCGAATTTATCGTATGCGAACTCACAGGCAAGACATGGACCCCTTTCAAACAAAAGGTCATTGAGCCTGATGCCCTGACGGTTCCTCATTACTGTCCGGAACCGGCTCCAGGCACCACGCCCGAGGAAGAAGCCGAACGCTGCCTTAGCTGCGGCTCCTGCCGGGATTGCCATCTTTGCGAAACTATTTGTCCCACAAACGCCATATCCCGTAAGGAGACACCGGACGGAGAGGTATACGAATACGTATCGGATGATGAAAAATGCATTGCATGCGGTTTCTGCAGAGACACGTGTCCATGCGGCATATGGGTGATGCGTCCGTATGAATAAAAAAAGGGTCAGGAGGTGGGGGGCAGGGATTCTTTTCGCCGCCTGGCCTCGGCAATGTTATGCCGCGTGACCATTGGCTCCCTTGATCCTTCGGCCATTCGCTCTTTCCTGCGGAGAATGGCTGCAAGGCTGTCGCGCAAAAGTTGCTCTTCCGCCGGCCGTGTCAGGTATGCCGCAAATCCAATCTCCTCGAACATAGGCCCGTCTCCGCGTTTGCCGACAGAGGTTATCATCATCAGAAGCGTGTCGCAAAGAATCGGGTCTTCCTTAATCTTCCTGCCGAATACCTCCGCGCTCATACCGGGAGTTATCTCCCTGTCTAAGATAATAACAGAGAATGGATCACCCTTGGTTGTAGCTGAATAGAGCTTTTCAACCGCAATTTCCGCGGTCTTTGCCTGGTCGGGCCGGCATTTCAAGTCACGGGAAAAAGCCAGGGCCAGCTTACTGCAAAAAGGACTGTCGTCTACGATGAGAATCCTTGTCCCGCTGATGTCAACAACCTCATCATCAGCAACCGGGCCAGCTGAAGGCATGGGTTTGTCCAGTATTACGGTAAACCAGAAACAGGACCCATTGCCTTGTTTGCTTTTAACGCCGATTTGACCGCCCATCAGTTCCACAATCTGCTTGGAAATGGCCAGGCCCACCCCCGTTCCGCCATACTGGCGGGTGAATGATGCATCAACCTGGGTAAAACCATAGAAGATCCGGTTAAAATGTTCTTTAGGAATACCTATGCCCGTATCAGAGACCGTACACCGTATTGTGGCATGAGTGTCATTCTCGTGCTCAAGGCTCACCCTGACGGAAATTTTGCCTTGTGGCGTGAATTTCACCGCATTGCCCACAAGATTGACAATAATCTGGCGCAGGCGGCCGGGATCGCCGTGGAGACGGGTGGGCACGTCGGAATCAATCACGGATGAAAGTTCAAGGCCTTTTGTTTCGGCAGGTCCGGCCAAAAGATCCGTTGTCTCCTCAATAGTGAGACGCGGGTCGAAATCCATTGTCCTTATTTCCAGTTTCCCTGCCTCTATCTTGGAAAAGTCAAGGATGTCGTTAATAATCGTCATCAGCGAGTCAGCGCTGTTTTTTATGGTCCGGGCATATTTCAACTGGTCTTCAGTCAGTTGTGTGCCCAGCATAAGTGATGCCATGCCGATCACCCCATTCATCGGGGTTAGAATCTCGTGACTGATGTTGGACAAAAAATCGCTTTTTATCGTGTTTGCGGCCTCAGCAGATTCCTTTGCCTTTTGAAGATCTTCCTCCATCCGCTTCCGGTCAGTGATATCTCTGGACGTAACCACCACGCTGGTTATTTCACCATTAGCATCCCGATACGGGAGGATCGACACCTCCACATATTCATTTTTGTGACCGAAAAAGTCCATCCATTCCTGATAAGTGACCTCTTGGCCCTGGAAACATTTATCGATTTTTTCTTTTATATGCGCCCTGAAAGTCTCTTCCCCCCAGATTTCAGCCACCGTATGGCCGATCACATCTTCCTCCGTCTTGCCCGTGGTGGCAAGATAGCTCCTGTTGATAGCTCTATATCTGTAATCTTTGTCTATAAACGAAATATAGTCCTTTGAGGCGTCCGCCATTTTTCTGAACTCATCAAGACGCAGGTTTGCCTCGGTCAATTCGTCAATCATAGACAATGGAAACATATCTCTCCAGAACAGCCTCGGTCTCGGCGTCGAGCTGGTCCGCCACCTCATGGATTTGATAAGACTGTCCGCATTTCCGGCATTTCATATGGACCTTGCGGCACATTCTCAAAACCTCAAGTTCACCTTTACATTTTTTACATTGCATAATCAAGTGGTTGAGTGGATATAATTATAGGTTTACGCGAGCAACTCTTCCCTCGTAAAAATTGATTCCAGCCTGTAACCTTTATTGACAAGGATTTCGGCCCCGCCCTCCTGACGTTCGACAACAGTGATAATGACACCGACCTCAAACCCCTGAGCCTCAACCCGTTCAATCACCTTTAGCAGAGTGGTGCCCGTAGTGACAACATCTTCCAACAGTGCCACCCTTGCTCTATCGGGAATATTTTTTATTCCTTCGATATAGGCCTCGGTCCCGTGCCCTTTTGATTCCTTTCGAACAATAAAGGCGGGAATCGGACTCTTCTCAAGAAAGCTGACCATTGAGACGGCGGTAACCAGCGGGTCGGCGCCAAGCGTCATGCCGCCGACGGCCTGAACCGGATCCGGCTGACTCTGAATAATATCAAACATCAGTTTACCGCACAGGTATGCCCCTTCAGCGGAAAGCGTAGTCTGTTTGCCGTCAATATAAAAATCACTCTCTTTACCTGACGAAAGCCTGAATTTGCCCTTTCTGTACGATTTTTCAAGTAAAAGTTCCTTGAGACGCTGCTTAGGTTCCATCTATCTTATCCTTATTTTTACATTTAGCCTTTAGACGAAAATGCGATCAAATGGTTAATTAGTGTCTGTCCATAAATGGCCCTTTTGGGGTTTAGGGATCAGGGGTCAGCAAAAACAACAAAAAAATCATTTTGTTACCCTGGCCCCCGACCCCTGATCCCTCCGTCTAGAAATGTTACATTCCCAGACGGACAACTAACTACTCTTTGCCGAGGAAGAAATCTGTTCGGCAAGGTCGATATAAAACTGGTGCTTCCTGTTTTCATCAGAAAATTTCAAATTTGAAAAAAAGATCGATGACTCCTCATCTCTATCGGTCTTACGAAGACAAAAGATGAGATCGAGTACTATTTTCCGATCAAATTCATTTCTGTCGATTCCTTCGACCAGAATCCGGAACGCCTTTTCAATAGACATGAAATCCCTGTATGGCCGCGCCGAGGTCAATGCATCAAACACGTCGGCCACCGCGATTATCTTGCCGAAGAGTGATATTTCATCCTCTTTCAGGCCGCGAGGATAGCCGCTGCCGTCAAGCCTTTCATGGTGCTGGACCGCTCCGTCAACAATCATAGGGGGCAAGTTCATCGGCTGGAGGATCTTTTCTGTTAATTCAGGATGTGTTTTTATTATTTCATATTCCTCTGCGGTCAGTTTTCCCGGTTTTCCAAGAAGCTCGCCGGGTATCCCTATTTTGCCCAGATCGTGCATGTAGGCCGCGATCTCCAGGTTGCTGACCATATTCTTTGACATATTCATTTTCTTTCCGATTGCAACTGAATATCTTGCAACCCTGAAGGAATGGCCGTAAGTATATTCATCCTTGGCATCGATGGCGGCTGCCAACGATTTTACAGTGCTGACATAGAGTGTCTGAAGATCGTCATAAAGCCTGAGCGCTTCTACGGTAGGCGAAATAATATTCTCGATTATTCCGATAAATTTTTTTTCATAGGCTGTAAAAAAACGCTTTTCCAGCCCTCTGAAAAATACCATGTACCCTGCAACACCCTCCTTTCCCCTTACAGGGGCGATCAAAACTGATGTCCTGTCTGAAAGGGAAAAGATCGCGGTTGCTTCCTTCTCCATGACTACCTGAAAAGCATCCCCCCGGCTTACCTGTTGGGCCGCCTGAGGCGAAATGTCACTGGTAATCCTGATCACATTGCCCCCTTTGTATAGAGATAAATAAAAGGCCTGATCAGCATCCAGAGCCTTTTTGACAGGCGACAGAATGTTTTCAAAGAACTCATCCAACTTGTCAATACCGATGGTCCTGTCGGCCAGCTTGAAAAGAAAGTTGAGCTGCTCCGAGAGAAATAACATTTCATCGGCAGTCTGCTGAAATTCCACCTCCTTTTTCAGCAGTTCGTTTATTCCGTTAAGACATATGCCGACATGCGGCTCTGCCTTATCAAGGGCATCACGAGTATACGACGAGATCTCAATCCCGCCGATATTGCCGGTAAAATCAAACTGAAAGAATTTTCTTAAAGGCAGGGATCCCTTTTCATGGTTGCCAAGACAAGAGACCCGGCCACTGCTGTCAAGGATGAGAGCGCGGATATTAAAGGTGGTCTCAATATAGGAAAGCACCTCTTCGACATAGGAGGTGTTGAACATGAAATCCGTGATGGCTGCCATTGATAGAGATGTTACGAATGGTCAAGAATTTTGCCGATAGCTGACACCAGGTCTTCTTTGCAGATCGGCTTGTTAAGGAAGCCCTGAACAGTTGCCGCGCGAGCCCGGCTCATATCCTCTTCACTTCCCAATGACGTAAATATCATTATCGGAATATGGGCTGTCTCAGAATTGGATCTTATCTTTTCCGTTGCTTCGATACCGTTCATTTGAGGCATTTCTATGTCCATCACGATCAGGTCTGGAAAATGACGTTTTGCCAGATCACAACCGGTTTTCCCGCTGTCTGCCAGCAAAATGTTATAACCGGCTTCTTTCAAGATCTGGCCGACGATTCGAAGAATCATCGCTGAATCGTCCACAATAAGAATGGTCTTTTGCATTTTTTAATCCTACGGTTGATAAAACCTGCTAACCGTGATTTCAGTCCCAAACCAAATGAACGCTCGTTCCAAAAGGTATTCAAACACTAATAATATTATACCTGAAATTGCACTAATAATCAAATAGTTGTGGCAGACCCGGGCAGGGGCACCCATTCCGGATAATCAGCTCAACCTGGAGAGGCCTTCAGGTGTGGAAATTTATTGATATGCAGGGAAGGGTTGTTTATAACAACAATTCTACCTCCAATTAAAATCAAGTCAGTGAATCTAACAAATGGAAGTCATAACCACCCACCAAAATGCTGATTTTGATGCAATGGCATCAATGATTGCGGCAAAAAAAATCTATCCGGATGCAGTGCTTGCCTTTTCCGGATCTCAGGAGAAGAACATTCGGGATTTCCTTGTCCAGTCCACCCATGTTTATGATTTTCAAAGGACCAGAAATATTCGCCTGGACCAGGTTGCCAGGCTTATAATCGTTGACACCAGGCAGCCCGGCCGAATCGGAACTTTTGCAAAGTGCTTAAAAAACCCAGGTCTTAAACTCCATCTATATGATCATCATCCCGATGCTCCAGGAGACCTCAAGGGTGATTTTGAAATTGTGAGGCCTGTCGGCGCCACAATCACACTTTTTGTTGAGATATTTCAAAAAAAATCGATCGGGATAAAGGCGGAGGAGTCCACCCTGATGGCGCTCGGCCTTTACGCGGACACAGGCTCCTTCACATATGACACAACAACCCCCGACGATCTTAGCGCCATGTCATGGCTGCTCGCTAAAGGCGCAAATCTCAACACGGTCTCCCAATATATCTCCCACGAGTTGACCACCCCGGAAGTGGCCCTTTTGCACGATCTGATCAACTCGGCCACAACCTATACCATCGAAGGAATTGACATTGTGGTGGCAAAGCTGAGCGTGCCGGAATATGTGGATGAATTCGCACTTCTTGTACGACGATTCATGGTGATGGAAAACTTAGACACCCTCTTTGCTGTCGCAGCCATGGGCGAGACCGTATATTTCATTGCCAGAAGCCGAATCCCGGAGGTCAATGCGGGGAAAATAGCAGCGGACCTAGGAGGTGGAGGACACGCCTCAGCCGCATCGGCATCTATAAGGGACATGACCATTATTGAAACAGAGGAAAAGCTCATCAGGCTCCTTCACAAACATGTGCGTCCCAGGAGTCTGGCGCGGGAATTGATGTCCTCTCCGGTGATTTCCGTTAAACCGGACATATCAATAAATGAGGCCAACCGTGTTCTGACCCGCTATAACATCACAGTGGTGCCGATTTTGAAAAAAAACCAGGAGCTAATGGGACATATCTCCAGAAGGGTTGCGGAAAAGTCCATTTTTCATGGCCTGGGCGACCTGCCTGTAACCGAATACATGAGCACTGAATTCGCAACCGTACCTCCAACCGCGACACTGGCTGACATACAGGAACTGATCATTGAGAACAGGCAACGGTTCATTCCTGTTGTGGACAATCAAAAAGTCGTGGGTGTAATCACTCGCACGGATCTTTTAAATCTGCTTGTCAATGAACCTGCCAATCTCCCCAAGGACCTGCTCCACTCCCACACCCGGCCGTCTATTGAACGAAACCGCAACCTTAACAACCTGCTGATCGAATCCTGTGAGCGCAAGATGATCGTCCTGCTCCAGACTATCGGCCAAGTAGCTGCCGAGAATAATTACACGGCCTATGCGGTTGGCGGTTTTGTACGTGATCTTCTTCTGCATACCCAAAATTTTGATATTGATATAGTGATCGAGGGGGATGGAATAGATTTTTCCTGGAAACTGGCAAAAAGGCTTGATGGCGCAGTTCGAACCCACGAAAAGTTTAAAACAGCTGTTGTCAAACTTTGCGATGGATTCAAGATCGATGTGGCAACCGCCAGGCTTGAATACTACGAGTATCCGGCAGCCATGCCGATAGTCGAGTTCAGCTCCCTGAAGCTGGATCTATACCGGCGGGATTTCACAATAAATGCCATGGCCATTCACCTGAATCCGGATAAATTCGGGGCACTGGTGGATTTCTTTAACTGCCAGAATGATATCAAGGACCGGCAGATAAGAGTGCTGCACAATTTAAGCTTTGTGGAGGATCCGACCCGAATTCTTCGCGCCATCCGTTTTGCCCAGCGTATGGATTTTTCACTGGGCAAACACACGGAAAAATTAATCAAGAACGCGGTAAAGAGTAACCTGTTCAAACGCATATCCTCGCCTGGAGGCAGAGAAAGCCATCTCGGGCGCAGACTTTTTAATGAGCTGAAACTCATTCTGTCGGAGGAAAATCCTCTGCCCGCCATAAAGCGGATGGCGCGTTTCAAATTGCTCAAGGTACTACACCCATCACTCAAAATGGATAAGCGTCTCATACATATCTTAAAAGAAGTGCGGCTGGCTGTTGGGTGGCACAGACTGCTCTATCTGGATGAAAGCTGCCGCCACTGGCTGGTCTATATGTTGGCCCTCTTTGCCGGAGTCTCGGGCAAGGATCTGAATTCTTTCTGCAAACGTTTTGAGGTGCCGGAGAGGTATACGCAATTAATGGTCAAAATCAAGACGGAAGAATATAAAATCATCAAGACCCTTAACCGCCGTTCACTTCTGCATCCCAGCGAGACATTCTGGTTGTTGAACGGTTTAAGCCACGAGGTACTTTTATATCTGATGAGTCGCACAAGGCGTAATGCCGGCAAAAAGGCGATATCACTTTACGTGACACATTTACGGCATGTCAAGACCCACATTCAGGGCTCGGATCTCAAGGAGATGGGGTACCGCAGTGGTCCGGTTTTCAAAACAATTCTGAACCACCTGCTTGAGGCCAGACTGGATGGTCACGTCAGCAGCCGTGAAGATGAAGTCGATTATGTCAGAAGTCATTATCTCCTGAAAAAACTGGGGGATCCAAAATGATGAATCTTCAGCAAATCGCAATATACGCACCCTCGTTTCTTTTTGCCCTGACCATCCATGAATATTCGCACGGTTACGTGGCGAATCGACTGGGAGATCCAACCGCCTCCCTTATGGGCCGCCTGACTCTGAACCCCCTGAAACACCTGGACCCCATGGGTGTAATCTGTTTTTTCATCATGAAGATCGGGTGGGCAAAGCCGATTCCGGTAAATCCGAGGTATTTTAAGAATCCAAAGCAAGACATGCTCTGGGTCGCGCTTGCCGGGCCTGGCGCAAATTTCCTGCTCGCACTTGCCAGCGGCATGGCGCTTAAGTCCATCCTGGTTTTGCACGCACTCATTCCCGCGTATGTCTCCGTGCCCCTTGAGATGGTATTTGACGCCAGCATATGGGTAAACGTAATGCTGGCTGTTTTCAACCTGATACCCATTCCGCCATTAGACGGGAGCAGGGTACTGCAAGGCATCCTGCCGCCCAAGCTGGCTGCATCGTATGCCAGATTTGAATCATACGGTCTGATCATACTTTTATTTCTTTTTTATTTTACAGGCGTATTCCAAAAAGTCTTTTTGCCGGTTATATATTTGGGTTATATGTCGGTCAAGGTACTTTTCGGCACATAACCCTTCCGGCATATGCAATCAGGAATTACGAATTATTGATGTCTCGCGGATAAAATTATTTTTTAACAATATTCCTAATTCGTAATTCGTAATTGGATCAAGGAGGATTTTCAATGGTCGACGATACAATGACGAAAATTATCAGGCTGTGCCAATCAATAGATGAAAATGGCTCAAAGATATACGAAAGTCTGTCCCAAAATGCTCAGAATGAGGACCTGACAGCGTTCTGGCAAAAATTTTACAAAGATGCCCTTCATCATCTTTCCTACTGGACAAAACTCCTGTCCTACGCAGAGAATGGTGAAATTCCTCAAGTTCTTGAGAATCCGGACGAGACCTTCGAAGAACTCTCAACCATTCACACCAAAACAGTTAAACTTTTAGAAAAAGCCGAGAAAACAAATGAAATCGAAAAGGCCTTTCTGATGGCCTTCAAGCTGGAGTTTTACCTTATACATCCGGCGGTTGAAACTCTGTTTCAGTATCTAAAGCCGTTTTCCAACGGGACCACGCCTCAGGTGAATTATAATTATAACACCAATATCAACACTCTCTTCAATGGTCTGCACAAACATGGGCTGGTAACCATGGAACTGGAACTCCTTGGGGAAACACTTCACAGATTGTGGAAAGAAAATATGAAAATGGCGATTCAGAGCAATTATGATTCGCTTACCTCCATTTTAAACAGGCGCGGCATCTTTAATTCAATCATACCGCTTTCCCATCTGGCCCAGCGGAATAACAGCAATGTCGGAATCATGATGATAGATATTGACCATTTCAAAAAGGTCAACGACACATATGGTCACCGATATGGTGACGGCGTGCTGAAATTTGTCACAAAAACGATAAAATCAAACCTCAGAACATCCGATATCCTGGGAAGATACGGGGGAGAGGAATTTTTTGTCTTTCTATCTTCCGTTGAATCCGACTCCATCCGCGAGGTGGGCGAAAAAATCCGCTCAAGTATTGAACAGGCGAGTGACAATGAGGCCGGAATCACCATAAGCATCGGCATGGCCCAGAGCAGGATACATGGGATGAAGGAAGTTGAGATTGAACAGGAACTTGACGAATTGATCAACAAGGCGGACGAAAAGCTTTATGAGGCAAAAGAGGCGGGAAGAAACAAGGTCATTATGTAAGAGTTCACCAGCGGCGCTGGAGAACTCTTACAAGGTCATTATTCGCATCCTGGCCCTTGCCGAGGATTTCAGGACGCCTACAGAATCGATGTAATCGTGCACCCTTGCCCGTTTCCCTTCAGCCGGACGCAGAATCCGGCCGACCACCTGAAGAAGACGCCCTGTGAATTTGATCGGCGTGGTGATAAAAAGGGTGGTCAGACCGGGACAGTCAAATCCTTCGCCCATTAGCTGAAGCGATGAGACAAGGACCTTGATTGCGCCGTTCCTGGTAGATTCCACGATCTCCGATCTGATCTCACTGGAGAGCCTTCCCGTCAACACCGCGACATTTACCCCCTTTTCCTTCAGCAAAAATGCGAGCGTCTCACAGTGGGCCACGCGATCACTCACAACCAGTATCGTGCCGGAGGCCCCCCTGCCCGCCTCCAGGACCACGTCATCAACAATCTGCCGGTTTCTTGCCTCATCCAGGGTCAGTGCGGAAAGCATTGCCTGATAATCATCCCGGTAAGTGTATTTGAATCCGGTTTCGTGCTGAATGAACTCAGGTTTCAACACCGCACCGATCGAATGGAGTTTTTCTGAATCAATCCGGTGGCACAGGTCGCCAAGATAGAAATAGATAAGCCGTGTCAGCCCGTCCCGCCTGTAGGCAGTGGCCGACAAACCCATCATGAACCTACAGTTAAAGGCTTTCACAACGTCGATAAACATGGAGGCCGGCACCCTGTGGCATTCATCAACACAGATGTGGCCGAAAAGTTCGGAAAGTTCGGAAAGCCTGTTTCTCGCACTATTAATTATGGCAACAGTCACAGGACTGATCTCATATTTCCCGTCACCAATCAGGCCGGCCTCAATGTTCAAAAATGTCTTTATCCTTTCCTTCCACTGATACATAAGCTCCTTTGTATGTACCAGGACGAGAGTCGGCTGTTTCCTCTCCGCGGCAACGGCAAGGGCGATTATGGTCTTTCCGGACCCGGTCCCTGATTCGATCACCCCAAAGTCATGTTTTAGCATGTCGTCAAGGGCCTCGGCCTGATATGGCCTAAGCTCACCGTAAAACTCAAGATCAACTTTAGAAAGCGTCTGCCGCTTATCAACAATAACCGGATCCGCTCCGTCCCCCTCTCTTCTTATGAGCCTGACAGCGTTGTTTGCAAACCCCCTGGGAAAACGTATCCCGGAATCCGACATCTCAAAAAAATAAAGCTTTGGCTTCACCCCTTTTCCGATCCAGCGGCCATATTTTTTTGCGTCTCTGTATTTTGGGTTATCAATGGTGAGCTGTTGTTTCAGTGCATTGATCAAAGAAGTTGAAGCGCCTTCCAGGTGGCAGTCGGCGCCTACTGTCATGATTAATTGATTTCCCATGGTCTGGCATCCGGTTAAAAAAGCGGCAACCCCGATCACTGTGTAACCGTTCACCAGGGGTATGAACTTACACCACCCGCGGACATGTAAGCGTTTACCGGTGCCCCAGGCTTATGTACGCCCGAAGGAAGTGCCCTTAGGGTGCGTGATCAGGGCGAGTGACTATAGCCACACTATGTCGCTTGCCCTGATCATACCCCAGCACTTCCGTTGGGCGCGTGCAGATGGGGTGCTGGTGAACGCTTACATCATCACTGTTCTATCATCTGCTGAATAATGCGTTGTTCCTTCTGGGGAGGGATAAAAATCTCAAGATTCTTGTTCCAGCGGCTTACATAGTGTTTTGTCAAGAGAAGACGAATGGAATTCTTGAGCTGGATCAGGGTGGTGAAGTCCTCGACAAAATACTCGCCCCAACTGTTGGCCGTGATCATTGTAGAATTTAAGGTCTTGGAGCCTCTTACCGGTAATTTGTCAAAATTGACCACCGCCATTGCCTGGACCACGGTCTCTGTCTGCAGGAGCTTTTCACCCGCGATATGGGCGAAATGAATTTTGGGAAACGTTTTAAGCATAGCTTCAGTAAGGCACTGAATATCAAACAGGGCAATAGACTGAAAATTTTTGGTCAGATGGAGGCTGGTCCCTTTACATAACATTCCATTTATAAGGAGCCATGTAATAAGCTGAATCGGAGAGGTCTCCCTCTTGATGATCAGTTCGGAATGTTTTTTTACGCTGTTCGTATCCTGTTCTCCCTGAAAGGCGTAATAATAGTCGGTCCCCTCGTATCTGCTGATATGAATCGTTATGTCCTTCTGGCCCATTGCCTCCCGCGACAGGGTCCGGATGTATGGAATTTTGTGCGGCTTTTTCTGATAAAAGGTGAATAACTTGCGGCCAAGAACGGCGATGTCTCTTTCCGTGATGGTCACACCGGTCTCATTTTCAAATGTCCTGAATATCCAGCGAAGCCTCTTGTAGGTCTGGATAATAAATTCATGGACCTTGGCCCCGAAATCGAGCTGATCTTTAAGGCTCCAGAATCTGAACTGAAGAAAATGCTTGTGATTATCCGGAAGAAGATGCCATTCCTGCATAAGGGCCATGGTGTTTTTCAGATGGTCATTTTTCCCCGCTCTTCTCTTCTGGGATTCCATTCCCTCCAGGGTTTTCATAAAAAGACATTCGCGTATCAGATCGTCTCTTTTCTGTTCCGAAGCTTCCATCTTGTAAAACGCAGCTATCTCGCGGGATAAAAGCAGGTACGGATCAATCTGCGCCAAATCCAGTTTTTTGTATTCCTCTGAGGTCAATTTCTCCGGAAAAGTCACAAGACGTTTTACCTTGTCCGAGAAAAGGGGCATTCTCTGGGATTTGACCTTTAACAGCAGTTCAAGGTAGGCAAACTTGATTACAGATTTGAACGGACTGTCAAGGGCCTTGTTCATCTGCCACAGACAGGCTCCGAATATCTCGGATTTCGGGATATCCGACAGATAACCTAGATCCACAAAGAGGTCGGGATTGATTTTCCCGGCCTTTACCAGTCCCTGAACGTACTTACGATATTCTTCCTCGGTCAGCCCAGGCGGAATCAACCACCAGAGGAGCATCTTGCCGGCCACCAGAATATGTGTACGAAAAAGTTCGTCTTTTAAAAGGATTTTCAATGAAGATCCCGCGGACTCATCCTCAGCCGCGGATTCAAACCGGTTCTCCCTTGTCTGGTCTATATCCATAAGAAAGAAAAAGACCTCTGTCCGATGCTCGCTTATCGCCCACTCCTCAATAGCCTTGCACTTCATCTCCAGGAGAGAGAGTCCTCTCTGGCCCAGTTCTTCATACCGGACGCTGACCCAATAATCGCAATCCGATTTTTCGGTCTGTGCAATGGTGCCGAGGCTTCCGATGGTTTTTAATGAGTGGATGCAGGGGGATTGGACGGAGGCGGATGCTGCGTCACCCCTCATTGCCGTGGAAGACGGGAAATAGTGCTGAAAAAGCGCTGGGGATACAATTTCCTGCGGCCGGAAAAGGTGGATTCCAAAGGGGCACTCATCAATAAAACCGGGCAGATCAGGATAGTTGGAATGCAGAAGAAAGGGTATAACCTTAAATAACAGGGTCGCCCTTGTTTCGTTAAAGATGATTGCCTTGATTTTCCGGTTTCTGTTGTATGTCAGAAACCGGCCGATTTTCTTCTTCAACGATGTTTCCTCTAATGGCTGTTTTTATGAGAACTCGGCAAAAGGACACCGCAGCCCACATTATATACAATGGCGCCGGACCTAACAAGTCGTTTTTCTTTAAGCGTAAGGGTGGCGTGAACGCGCAAATCAAGGAGGAGAGAAGACTTATTAAGGGGCTGACAGAATCGCTTCCGCCATACGGACGGCCTGAGCGGTCATCTTTACGTTATGCACTCTTAAAATTGACACGCCGTTCATAACACACATTGCAGAGATAGCGGCCGTGACACTATCCCTTTCATCCACTTCAAGGCCTGACACGGTTCCGATGAACGCCTTACGGGAGTGGCCCACCAGAATCGGGTATCCGAGAGAATGCAACATGGTCAGATTTTTTAAGATGGTGAGATTGTGTATAACGGTTTTGCCAAACCCGATGCCCGGGTCAAGGATAATTTTATCCTTATCGATTCCTTTGGTTGCCGCCCAGCCTGTCCTTTCTCTAAAAAAGCTTTTGATCTCCGCCATGACATCATCGTAGGCAGGATCTACCTGCATGTCCCGCGGAGCGCCTTTCATATGCATGATGACCACGGGGATACCGGCCTCACGGATCACGTCCGCCATCAGAGGATCAAAACGGAGCCCGCTGATATCATTTACAATATCGGCGCCTGCTCTAATCGCCTCCCGGGCCACAGCGGCCTTGGTGGTATCAATGGAGATGGGAATGGAGCAATGCGCCCTGACGGCTTCAATAGCAGGGATTACACGCCGAAGTTCTTCATCCTCGGAAACAGGTTGGGAAAAGGGCCTTGATGATTCTCCGCCGACATCAATTATATCCGCCCCGGCCGCAATCATATCCTCAACCCGGGCCGATACCGCATCCCGGGTCAGGTACATTCCGCCGTCGGAAAAAGAATCCGGAGTGACGTTCAAAATGCCCATAACACGGACACGCTTTACATCGGTCTGGTTTTGATTTGTTGAGGGGAGTTTCAATAGATCAGGCACAGGCGTTCACATATGCTGCATCTGTGAATGTCTGCGGGTAAGGGGAGTATAATCTGTTTATAAATTTTTTCCTTTCCCCTGTGAATGGTTACGATCAGGCTGCATTGGCCTCGAGTATGGCATCGATGTCTTCCAGAGCCAGGGTTTCCTTTTCAAGAAGCGCCTCGGCAAGGTCTTTTAAGGCATCCATGTTTTCGGCGACCAAATCCGTGACTTTTTTTTGGGAGGAGAGCACAATATCTGTAACCACCTTGTCGATTCTGACGGCGGTGGCCTCACTGAAATCACGGTGCTGTGCAATTTCCCGGCCAAGGAAAATCTGTTCTTCCTTTTTACCGAATGTGAGCGGCCCGAGCTCTTCGCTCATCCCCCATTCGCAGACCATCTTTCTGGCAATGTCCGAGGCCCTTTCAATATCATTTCCAGCACCGGTTGTGATATCGTCAAATTTTAGCTTTTCAGCCACCCTGCCTCCAAGCAGGATGCAGATATTGTTCAAAAGATAGTTCTTTGATTGAGTATGCATTTCCTCGGCCGGCAGCTGCTGCGTCAGCCCGAGCGATCTGCCCCTCGGGATGATGGTCACCTTGTGAATAGGATCCGTGCCGGGCAGAAGCCTGGCCACCAAGGTGTGCCCTGCCTCGTGATAAGCTGTTATCTCTTTTTCCTTTTCAGTAATTATCATACTTTTACGTTCAACGCCCATCAAGACCTTATCCTTGGCCTTTTCCAGATGCTCCATAATCACTTTTTCCGCGTCGAATCTGGCGGCCAGCAAGGCTGCTTCATTTACCATGTTTTCAAGATCCGCCCCTGTAAATCCAGGGGTTCCCCTGGCAATGATTTTCCATTCCACGTCATTGGCCAACGGAATTTTTGCGCCGTGAACTTTCAAAATTTCTTCCCTGCCCTTTACGTCCGGCATGGGCACAACAACCTGCCTGTCAAAACGGCCCGGCCGCAGCAACGCCGGGTCCAGCACATCCGGACGATTTGTAGCGGAAACAATAATCACACCCTCGCTTGACTCAAAACCGTCCATCTCCACCAAAAGTTGATTCAAGGTCTGCTCCCGTTCGTCGTGGCCGCCGCCTAAACCTGCGCCCCTGTGCCGACCTACAGCATCAATTTCGTCAATAAATATGATGCATGGTGCATTTTTCTTGCCCTGGTTGAAAAGATCCCTTACGCGGGATGCCCCGACACCCACGAACATCTCCACAAAGTCTGATCCGCTGATCGAGAAAAACGGAACTTCGGCCTCCCCTGCAATTGCTTTGGCCAGAAGGGTTTTGCCGGTTCCAGGCGCGCCGGCAAGGAGTACGCCCTTGGGAATCCGGACATCCAGTTTGGTAAATTTTTTCGGGTTCTTTAAAAAATCAATTATCTCGGCAAGCTCTTCCTTGGCTTCATCAATGCCTGCCACATCCTTGAACGTGGTCTTGCTCTCTTCAGAGTCCATGCGCCTGGCCCGGCTCTTGCCGAAAGACATTGCCTTTCCGCCGCCCATCTGCATCTGCCTCATAAAAAAAATCCAGACGCCGATAAGCAGCAGCATCGGAAACCAGGAGACCAGGATTGTGATATACCAAGGGGTTTCTTCCTTTTTTTTGACCTGGATGTTTACTCCCGCCTGCCTGAGCTGGGGAATGAGTTCGACATCCTGTGGAGCAATGGCCTTAAAAGAACCGCCTGCGGTTGATGATCCCGTGATTTCATCGCCCTTTATAATTACCTGGCTCACAGCGCCTGATTCAACGCTTGACATAAAATCACTGTAGCTCATTTCCACAAGCCTGATTTGCGGTTTGTTAAAAAGGTTAAAGAGCACGATCATGGTCAGACCAATCACAAGCCACATTGACAGATTTTTATAAAACGAATTCAAGAGATTTCTCCTAAAGAAAAAGTATTATTACAAAACATCACTACAATAAGTCATTAAGATGAAAAAGTCCAGTCTCCAGCCTGAAAAGAAAGTGAATTTCCGGATTGTCAAAGTAAATGGAATTTTTTATAACACCATTA
>DAOVYS010000091.1 GCA_030635485.1 Pseudomonadota bacterium
ATGACCTGGAAGCCCTTTCATACAGCGCCAATCTGGTAGTTAATGTCAGTGACGCCAATCATATGAATGTGATACTCAGAAAAGGTCTGAATGATTATGAGGACCTGTTCGGTCCATTTTTGGCTATTTTAAAGGAACATGGGAAGATATGATGTAAATGTTTGGCAGTGCACCCCAAGGGCACTTCCAAACATTTTTATTTCGTGGTTTTTTAAAGTTTTTCGCACGTACCCGAATATTTACGATATGATGTGAACGTTTACGGTTTAACCGGCAGAACGCGCTTTCCGGATTGATACGAGATAATTGGAGATCAGGTGATGATTCTCATTTGTCCTCACTGCAAGAAAAGACACGATGTTGATGAAAAACGGATTCCTGCGAATGTAAAGATGGCCCGCTGCAAGTACTGCGAGCAGAGGTTTCCGATCAGGCCGTCGGAAAAAGCCGTGGAGCAGGCCGGGGAGAAGGTTCCCGAGGCAAAGGATGGTCCCAGGAGAATCAGTATTTCTCTCAGCAAGGGAGGCGTGGGCAAAACAACGACAGCGGTAAATCTATCCATGGGACTTTCTATTGCCGGTTTCAAGGTTCTGCTTGTTGATACGGACACACAGGGGCAGGTCGGTTTTATGCTCGGCGTCACTCTGAGGGCCGGTCTGCTGGAACTGGTTACAAGGGAACTGGCTGCGGAAGATGTGCTTGTTCAGGCCAGGGAACGATTATGGGTTCTGGCCGGAGGGAAGTCGCTTGCAGGACTCAAGCGGTTGATTGACCGGAAGGATTTCGGAGGAGAATTAACGCTGACTGAAGTGCTTGCCCCTTTAGAGAGCCGGTTCGATTATATCATAGTTGACACCTCCCCGGGATGGGATCCATTGATAGTGAATGTCCTGTTCTATGTGAACGAGGTTCTGACCCCCGTATCTCTTGAAACCATGACTCTGCAGGGACTGGTTGAGTTTCTCAAGAATCTGTCAATCATACAGAAATACAATAAAGATATTTCTCTAAAATATGTCCTGCCGACGTTCATGGACAAGAGGGTCAAGAAGTCTGACAGCATTATGAAAAAGCTCGAAGAACTCTACGGTGAAATCATCTGTGAGCCCATTCGATACAATGTCAGGCTTTCGGAAGCGCCGGCCTACGGCAAGTCGATCTATGAATTCGCACCAGGGTCAAAAGGGGCCAAGGATTATCGCCGGTTGGTCAGAAGGGTGGCGGGTGATGATGAGCTTTTGAGGTAGTAAGGGGACACTAACTTACCTAACCAATCACCTTTTTTATTCAATCAGTCCGAGATTTCGGATATCGTTAATCAGCTTTTTCCCATCAATGGGTTTTATGATGTATGATGTTGCTCCGCCTTTGTAAAAGGCCTCAACAACGTTTTTAGGGTCATTTACCGCTGTTGTCATTATGACCTTCACTTCGTCGGCAGGGGCGACTCCTTGCTCCGCTTCCATTTTACGGATCTGTTTAAGGGCCTCCTGTCCGTCCATCTTGGGCATCATTATGTCCATAAGAACAAGGTCGTACGGGGCGCCGCTTTTCAGTGCTCTTTCGAATGACTTGACTGCTTCATCCCCGTCCGCGGCCGTGTCGCATTCACCATAGGGCTCGAGGATGTTGTCCATCATCTGGCGCGATATCTGGTCATCTTCAACAATTAATACTCTCATCTTTTTTCCTCCCTAAGAGAAATTTGGGAGATCGCACAGGCGTTCCCGACCCTTCATGTCAGGATAGCTGGGGAAAGTTCCAAAAGTCAACAACTATCTAGGTTATCTAGATTCCGGCCGCGTTTTCTTCGTCAATCCGCTGAAGTCCTTCCATCATGAGTTTCATGAATGGGCCTATGGGCTCTTCCTTTTCATATTCGGGTAATATGTTTGAAACAAAGCTGAAGCGGCCTTTTCTTTCTTTCAGGATGTTGTAGAAGGCATCAATGCCGGTTTTGCCGCGATATGAGGTCCTGATGATCTCCCCTCTGCTGAAAATCACTGTTGCCGGGCCACCGGCCATTTCCAGATTGAAGTTCCCTGTTTTCATGTTTTCGTGAAACATCTGGAACAGCTCGGCGGGAGATATCTCCATCAGTTTGCCCGCTATGTCGGAATCGGGATGTCCAGCCGATCTGATGTTGGCGTCTGAAAGGCGCTGGACAAGTATGCGGCTAAAGGCCATCTGCAGAAACGGATGTCTCAGTAGAACGCGGCTGAAATCCGTATTGTGCAACAGAAGCGCCTTGACATGATCCACGGTCTTGATTGTAGCGCTTACGGGGCTGCCGCTCAACAGGCTCATTTCGCCAAACATCTCCCCCTTTCCCAGGTTGGTGATGATATTGTCGTGGACATCAAGAACGTTCACCTTGCCGGAAACGATTATGTGCAGATGTTTTCCCGGTTGCCCCTTGTGCAGAATCAACTTTCCCGGTTCATATTCTTTCATGGTCAGACAGGAGACTATATCTTTCAGATTTTCTTCCCCAAAGGACTGAAACATAGGGAATTTACGCAATAATCCTGCAGTGCCGCTGATTTTTTGCGCCTCTTTTTTTTGTTTTGCAGCATCCAGCAATTGCATCTGAAGGGTCTGATATTTTTTCTTGGAAACATGTCTGAACAGTATCAGTCCGGAACATCCGCCGCAGTTGAACGAGGTCCCGCTAAAGGGATTTTCTTCATTGGACTCGCCGTCAATCCTGCCGATTATGAGTTTGCTGATTTCGGTTGCAAGAAAAATGCATGCGGGCTTTTTTTTAGGAGGTGTCAGTCCCGTGCCGGATAGAGTAAAATTGTCGCCTTTTTTATAAAGCGGACAGTTGGTTGCGTCGGTTATTTCAAAAGCTGCTTCAAGTAGTCCCATTGAATTAAACCATCTTTTTGGTTGCAAAGCGTAAAATCATATGATTACGCTAAGTTAGCCGTTTTGCCTATCTTGCAATTATTCCGGCAGAATACAGCAGCCGGACGGCAAAGTCAAATGCAGCGCCGACCTAGGGTTGCCCTTTACCCATAAGTCAGTGCATGGATAATTCCATTCCCCGAAGGGGAAATGGCGTATAGCCGGTGTGCTTCAGCCACCGGTATGGGGTGCATACAGGAGATCGTCCTGAAGGGACGATGCCTTCCCGTGGCCGATCCCCCTCAAAGCATCGTCCCTTCAGGACGAAATCAACTAGAACCCGTTACCGGTGGCTAAAGCACACCGGCTATACGCCTCCACCCCTATCGGGGTTTTACCAATACAGTATTTATGGGTAAAGGGCAGACCTAGGCTGTCATAATTTTGACGTAATGTTTCTTCTTTTGTCATTATATGAAAGAATTGTATGGATATAGCCACGTATGGTTACGGTTGAACCGGTAGGAAATTTTTTCTCGGTAATAGATGCATAATACCTTCAAAATTCCAGATCCATTACAGATCCTTGCTTTGCAATTCCTCGATTTTAGCCGGAGTGTTGAAGAGAAAGAATTTTTTTCCGGCATTGAAGTCTTTGGCACAATAATCGCAATACCTCTTAGTTAAGGGGAAAACAGTGGTCATGAACATGAAACATAGACAGAGAGAAAGAGGAAAATGAGTTACTCACCCGCATATTCCAATCCCGGTAATGTCCGAGACTTTACACGCGTGAATCCGGATGACATGAGGGAGGAGTTGAATCGCTACAGGCACCAGACAGAGTGGCTTTCCGTGATGAACGAACTACACGGCAGGCTGAGCGGGGCCGTGGATCTTCCGGGTATGGTCGAGGGTTTTTCAATATGGTTGATGCCGTTTGTAGAACATGACCTGCTTGCCTACAAGAATCATGATCGAAAAAGGGAGCACAGTTTCTGCTCCTGTCATGGGCCGGATCGGCGAAGGGTAATGAAGGTGGCTGAAAAGATGTCCAGGAATGGTTTTCTGTCACTTGACGCCGACTGCTTGAGTGAAAACGGATTTTATATTCAGGGCTGGGATCTGGGGTCTCATGGAGGAGACGGCAGTCTGCTTCTCGTGCGCAAGGAAGGCTGTCTTGAGTCTTATGAGTCATATATGGTCGGTAAGGCGATTGAAGTGCTTGCCGTATCACTAAGGCGCGCCCTTGATTACGAGGATCTGTTTGATCTTGCCAGTAAGGATGCGCTGACAGGCCTTAAAAATCGTCGGGTCTTTGAGGAGAGAATAGGCCCTATGCTTGAGAGTGCGAAACGTCATAACCATTCGATATGTCTGGTCTGCATGGATCTTGACAGATTCAAGCAGATAAACGACACGCTTGGTCATGCCGAGGGTGATGAGGTCTTGAAAAAGATCGCACGGACATTATCTTCCATGGTTCGTAGCGAGGATCTTCTGGTTCGGATGGGGGGAGATGAATTTACACTGGTGCTTCCGAACACGGATCTTGCGGCAGCGGAAAATCTTGCCGCACGGCTTTGTTCCGCCGTGGACCGTCTGAATATAGTGACACCGACCGGTATTAAGGTCGGAATAAGCATAGGTCTTGCTCAGTGGAAGGAGGGAATGGGCAAGGATGAGTGGTTCCAGTACGCTGATGAGAGTCTTTACAGGGCAAAGGCTTTAGGTAGATCCAGGGTAAGCGTTCACAGGCACCGCATCTGCACGCGTGCAGCGAAGTAAATACCCTTGGGTCAGCTGTAGCGCCTGTGAATGCTTACGATCAAGTTATACTCATATCATCCCAGAACCGTAATCAGAACAACTCCCAGAAACATCAGGAGCGTTCCTGTAGCGCGTGTCTTTATGCGGCCTTCCTTGAGTATCAACCAGCCGAGCAGTACGGTGAAAAGTATGCTGCTCCTCTTTACCGCTATCATGTACACGGCAGTGGCAACCGCAATGGCCATGCCGTGACACCCCACGTGAATTACAAGCAGTCCTCCCAGCCACATGCCTTTCCGGCTATTTTTCGTGATATGGCTTAAGCTGGTTTTCCCGGTCACCAGTAAGCCTGCCAGGAGAATCGCATCAAAGACCAGAAAAAAGAAAAATGAGAAAAATAGGGCGGATGAGTGGAGTATTGCCTTTTTCCCAAGAACCGCGGCAAAGGAAAACAGGATTGCCACGATGAGCATGAGTAATGATCCCCTTTCCCGGAACACCGCGAGTATGGGTTCTAAAATTCCCTTCTTCTTTTTTTCCAGGTTCAGGATGTAGCTTCCGAAAACGATAAGGCAGATTCCAAGCCCACCCCATTGGTTGATCGTTTCACCCAGGACCAGGAGTCCGGTCAGTATCATGAAAACCGGGGTAAAGGCCAGAAGGGGAACGGAGAGTGAAACCGGAGATGCCTTTATTGCCCGGAGATAGAGGATATAAGCCAGCCAGTTAAGGGGCAGCGAGACAATAAACACCCCCCAGAAGGTGGTGTCCAGTTCCGGGACAGGCACGGTGAGCAGAAGCAGGCCTAAAATCGGCATTGACCAGAACAGCTCCAGCCCCGCGATCTGAAAAGGCTCCATATCCTTAAACATGGCCTTGATCGATACATCGCGGACAGCGACTGAAAGCGCGGTAATTAGTGCCAGAAACAGCCAGAGCATTTGCGGGGGGTGAAGTTCTGTTTTTCAGGCAACATTACCTTATTGTTCCATGGAATCTAATTTGTAACTATTCAGCGTGATGCCGCAATATAGCTATAACCAACGAGCTGTAACTGTTTAGCAGCGCACCCCAAGGGCACTTCCTGCGGGGCGCTTAATAGCATAGAGAGGCTAGCAGGTCGATCAGCTATACAACAGGTATGCTGGGCGGCCTGATCGTCTTCCTAATGGAGTGCTGCTGAATAGTTACTGTAATTTTTTGAGAAAGGCGGTCTCATTGTCAGGATCGTTCAACTCTCTGTAACAGGCTGCAATAAAATTGACCGCCTGTACGGATTCCTGGAATTTCAGCAGGCAGGAAAGGGCCTCATCGAATCGTCCCAGGTTCATATAGCTGATCCCCAGGCAGATGTTTATCTGCTCATCATTTGGAAAGTGTTTGATCCCTTCGGACAATATTTCTATGGATTCGGTAAAGTCCCTTTTCTTCTGCCGGATCATGCCCAGTCCAAGAAAGGCACGCGGAACAGGGTGATATTGAAGTGATTTACGGTACAGTTTTTCAGCGATCTTTGTCTTGTCCCCCAATGCTTCTACCCCGGAATATTCTCCGTGGTCAAATGTCATGGCAAGCCTTGAATAGAAATCAGCATGCATTGGGTAGAGTTCGGGATCGTCTATAAGGTCGATCTCATTAACAAAGGATGGGAGATTTTGATAAAAATTGTTTGAGAGCCTCTTTTTGAAATTCTCCACCTGTTCCCTGGGGAGCCTCTGGTCGGTCTCAAAGTACATGATGTCTTCCATCCGGTTCAGCCAGATGTCGTCCGACATGTTGAACCTGTTCTTGAATGCCGCGTAAAGCGCTGTTCCGGGAAATAGTACAAGCACATGGAAGATGATCACAAGGGGCTTGATCTCGTTGATCAGATCAATGCTCTCCTGAATGGTTTCCCTTGTTTCACCGGGGCACCCGAAGATTATGTAGGCCCTGGACAGTATGCCGTGCTGCATCGTGATTTTGAATGCGTTTTTGATCTGATCATTGGAAATTTTTTTGTTCAAGGCCTCTCTTATCTTCGGAGAACCGCTTTCAACGCCGAAACTGATCTGGATGCATCCTGCCTTTCTCATCCATAAGACTATCTCTTTGGTAATAAAATTGACCCTTGAGATTGCAAACCATGTGATCTTCAGCCCCCGCTCGATGATCTGTCTACAGATCTCGATTACCCGTTCTTTTTTGAATGTGAATGTGTCGTCCGAGATAAGGAAAAAGGTTATGCCCCTTTTGTATTGCAGTTCAAGCTGGTCGACAAAATAGTCGGCAGAGTGGAACCTTACCCTCTGTCCCCAGAATTTCGGGGAGCCGCAGAATGTGCAGTTTCCCGGGCAGCCCCGGGTGAGCGCGAGATGTTCGTAAGCAAAGTATTTGGCGGGATTGGGCAGTTCGTCAAGGTCCCGGACGGGTTCCACATCCAGGGTTTTTACAGGTTTTTTCTTTTTTCTGTAGGCAATTCCCCGGATGTCCCGGATCTTTTTTAAGTCTCTCTTTTCAATACACTTTACCAGCTTCAGGAACGTGTATTCACCTTCTCCTCTGACAACATAATCTATCTCGGGAAAGTGGGTCAGGAAATGTTTCCATAAGAAGGTCGGGGTGATGCCTCCGAAGACGATTTTTACATCCGGATTGATCTGTTTTGCGACCCGTGATATTTCAATGCCGCCCCATCTGTTTGCCTGCAGAATGGAAAAACCGATAACATCGGCTCTTTGGTCTGCGAGTACCTCCCTTATCTCTTCAGGGGTCCGGCCGAGTCTCTGCCAGTTCAGGATCTCTATATCGTAATTTTTTTCCTTTAAAAGCGCAGCCACGTAATAGATGCCTATGGGCATGCTTTCAACATTTTCAGCGTGGATTCTGTCTTCAAGGCAGTACGGATAGATGAGCAGGACTTTCATTTTTTATCAGAGTGAATTCCGGGTTGGTGACTATTCTTTAGTACCTTAGAAAATATTTTTTGCGCGTTTTCACCCCTCAAGGGGGTACTGAAAAGAGTCCGGGACCTTTAAAGAATTCCGGTTTATCTGGGTTCGGCCAATTGACCGTTACAATGGAATTTACTCCGACGCTGTTGTCAAGCTTTTTGAAAACAGACTTTGGAAAGGAGAAATAATTCAACAGGCAAGGTTCAAGGTGTAAGGTCAAGAACAAAAAAGGGGCAACAGCCTCAACGGCCATTGCCCCCCTGCTAACGTTAATTGATGGCTAAGTGGAGAGATATTTATTTTACAGTCTCTTTTGCAACATGAGGCGGTTCCTATTGTGTTCCGCCTCAATATTTTGCTGAGCCATTTTGTACTCTGCTAGAGCCGTCTGCTGTTTTCTATTATATTCAGTTTCAAGAGATTCTTTTTTTTGAGTGTATTCACTCGTGACAGTTTCCTGATCACGATCGTATTGCATCTCTATTTTTCTTGCTTCTGCTGAGATTTCAACATTATACGCAGGATCTGAAGGCGGGTTGGAATCACTGGCCTGGGTTGTTTTAGTGGGAGCATCAACCTTTGAAGGCATGTAGGTATTAAGCATTTGAACATTAATTAAATTCAACCCCTGGTTTGCCATTGTCCATTCCTTTTCATGCAGGTTGGGAAAAAGGTGGCTGTCCTGGAATCACCCGAATATTATATACCTCATTCTTTCATATCGGACACTCTAATACAAATCTTTAATTTTTTTTGTAAATATTGTTTTTTTATGTGGTTCTTGAAAATTTCATTTGAAAAGGCCCGGGATTACACCGGTTTTCTGGAAGAGGCGTACTTGATTTTCCAACTCCACCGTTTTTCTTGGTCCGTGAAAAAACAGCTGGTTAATGTCCGAAAATTTTATTCCATAGATACCGGGCTTTCCAACCGGGTGTCGTTTCTGGTTGGCTCCCGTCAGGGCCGGAACCTCGAAAACATTATATTTATCGAGCTCATAAGGCGCGGCCAGGAAATCTATTATTACAAAACAAAAAATGAGCGTGAGGTTGATTTTTTGATCAAAGAAGGAAAAACAGTCAAAGAATTGATTCAGGTCAGTTACTCAATAGCAGATGAAAAGACGCGAAAACGAGAATTTTCTGCCTTGAAGACAGCATCGGATGAGCTGGCCGGTGGGGCAGGGCTTCACTGCCGCGTGCTAACCATGGATCGTAGCGAGACTGTTGAATGGCAAGGTATTACAATAGAGGTTAAAAATGTCATCGAATGGCTCATTAATGCCTAAGGCAGGTGGTCATGTCCCCGAAAATTCTCGAACAACACCAAATTCGGGAAGTCGGGAAGAAGGATCTTGACAAACCGATTGCCGGTGTGTACCATTTTGGTATACAAAAAAGTACCATCCAAAAGGAAAGGGAAATGGCAAAAACGGCAATGACACACGCAAGACTTACGCCGGAAATAAAAGAAAAGGCTGAAACCATTCTTAAAGAACTGGGAATTTCTATTTCTGCTGCGTATGAAATGTTTTATCGGCAGATTATTGCTCATCGGGGCATTCCATTTGATTTGCGTCTTCCCAATAAAAATACGCTCCAGGCAATGAAGGACGCAAGAGACGGCAAGGGAAAAAGATACGATAGCGTAGAAAAAATGTTTGAAGATTTGAAAGTTTG
>DAOVYS010000197.1 GCA_030635485.1 Pseudomonadota bacterium
CCCAATCTCTGCGTTGTGCCCAAAATTTTATCCTCGGAATATCAACTATATGCCTCCGGTAAAATTTTGGGCACGCCTTGATCTTGAACGAAAATCCTAATTTTTCAAGATACCCTTTAGGCTTATAGCAATTCCTAATTCCTAATTCGTAATTGCCCTGTCACGCATCGTAGCCGTCTCTTCCCTTCATTGCCGATGCAGGGATCTCAAATTGGGCCAGGTTCTCGAATGTAGTGAATCTGTCCATAAAGGCCAGTTCAAAATGGCCTGTGGGGCCGTTTCTCTGTTTTCCTATTATGATCTCGGCAAGGCCGCGTTTGGGGTTGTCTTCGGATTTGTTGTAGACCTCGTCGCGGTAGATAAAGACGATCAGGTCGGCGTCCTGTTCAATTGCGCCTGATTCCCGCAAGTCGGAGAGCTGGGGACGCTTGTTCGGTCGGCTTTCCACGCTGCGGTTCAGCTGTGAAAGCGCGATTACCGGAATTTTTAATTCCTTGGCCATGGCCTTTAGTGATCTCGATATTTCACTGATTTCCTGTTCCCTTCTTTCCGTGGATGAGCGGCCTCTCATGAGCTGCAGGTAATCGACAATAACCATGCCGATGTCGTGTTCCGTTTTCAGGCGGCGCGCCTTTGCGCGCATCTCAAGAATCGTGATGGACGGTGTATCGTCAATGAATATCTTTGCCTCGGAAAGTATTCCGGACGCCCGTGCCAGTTTAGGCCAGTCCTGATCCCGCAGAGAGCCGGTTCTGAGTCTGTGGGAATCCACACGGCTTACGGAACAGAGCATCCTCATTCCGAGCTGTTCTTTTGACATTTCAAGACTGAATACCGCGGCAGGCGTCTTGCTCAATATAGAGCAATTTTGTACAATGTTCATTGCAAGGGCAGTTTTGCCCATACTGGGACGGCCTGCGATAATGATCAGATCGGACCGTTGAAGTCCGGACGTCAATTTGTCGAATTCACTAAAGCCCGTGGGTACGCCTGTGATGAGTTCCTTTCGTTCAAAGAGCCGTTCCACGGTCTTAAAGGCATCGTTTACGATTTCCTTGATCGGTGAAAAACCCTGTTTGCTCTTTGATCTTGAGATCTCGAAAATGGTCTGTTCCACTTCGTCCATGAGCCCGTCCACATCATCCTGCTCTTCGTAGCATCGTACCGCTATATCGGTCGTGGTGTTGATCAGCTGCCTTAAGATCGATTTTTCCCTGACGATTTTTGCGTAATAGGAGATGTTCGCTGCAACCGGGACAATGTCCGTGAGTGTTGCAAGATAGCCCGGACCTCCCGCAGCTTCGAGTTTGTTTTCGTTTTTTAAGATGCTGGTGACGGTGATCAGGTCTTGAGGCTCGTTTTTTTCAAACAGAGTCGTCATCGCGTTGAAGATGGACTTGTGCGCTTCAGTGTAAAAGTCGTCCGCGGTGAGTTCTTCAAGTGCCTTTACAAGGGCGCCTGGACGTAGAAGGATGGATCCTAGAACGCATTGCTCCGTTTCAAGGTTCTGCGGAGGCAGACGATGCGGAGAGGCTGGCGATTTAGTGCCGGGTTCCATGGGAAGAGTAGAAATGTGATAGGTTATGGTCTGTTGTCTGATAAGGGGTATGTGATCGGGGGTCAAGGGTCAGGGGTCGGGGACCAGAATGACAGATTGATTTTTCTGTTGTTTTTGCTGACCCCTGACCCTTGATGATCCCCGACCTCTCCCGTCCGGAAATAACATTTCCGGACGCACATTGACTATTCTGCTTCGGATTCAGCGATTTCAGGCTCGGCTGCCTCAGCTTTTACCTCAGCTTCACCGCCTTCGGGTATAACCTGGACTTTGATTTCGGTTGTCATCTGGTATCCGACTTTGACGGATACCGTGGTCGTGCCCAAGGCCTTGATTGGATCCTCAAGCAGGATTTTGTTTTTGTTCACATCAGCGCCGAGTTCGGCGAGTTTCTCCGCAATGTCCGCATTGGTGACCGAACCGTACAGCTTGTCTCCTTCGCCGACCCGCTTTTCAATGGTAACGGCAATGTTTGATATCTTTTTTGAAAGAGATTTCGATTCCTGTCGGTCGCGTTCTCTCCTGGCCTCAATAGCCGTTTTCCCCTGTTCAAGAGCAATCATGGCCGCCTTGGTTACGAGAGAGGCCTTTTTCTGAGGAATCAGGTAGTTGCGCCCGTATCCGGCCTTGACATTTACAATATCGCCTTCCTGGCCGAGTGTGTCGATAGTTTCTTTTAGTATAAGTTCCATTTTCTGTCCTCTTTATCGTAAGTAAATTCCCTTTGGTGGGTCGTATTCACTTGTCAATTATTATTCGATTTTTTCGCTCTTACGGCTTTTTCTGAAATCAGCCCAGACATCCGCGATCCCGAATGCGGATACTATTACAACACCGTAGGCCTGGATTAACATTATCAGATATGTAAATATCCTTATAGGACGCGGCACGTTCCATTTGTTAAACATGAACGTAATTACGGCCAGCCCCTGAAAGAAGTAAAGTTCCCCCAGAATGAGAATCATGTTTAATCCGGTCGTGTTCAGTTGCCTGACCGGAATGAAAAGCGTTGCGCCGGTCAGGATTACACCCCATACAAGGAAATCCGGAAGCTTCCATTTCGTAAAGTCTTCCCAGGGAATTAGGGCCGGGTCTCTCCTTTTAAGAAGCATCTGGCCCATGGAAATATTCAGCCAGACCGTGAAAAGGATCCCTGTAATCAGAAGCCCTGGGAAAATTCTTGGAATGATGAGCCTGATCTGTTCAAAAAGTAGGTCCAGTTGCTCTAATGTATCTGCCGGGTATTCAGACGAATTCATGTACTGTTCGTACGTTGCTTGAACCCCCTCGTCCAGCCCGGTCAGGATATTTTCATATGGATTCGTCCCATAAGTAACTGAAATGAATGCCCAGATCGCAATCCATATTGCGATCATAAGCGCAACACCTGTGATTCCTGTTCGAATCAGGTTTTCTTTTTTTCTTACAGCCCTTGCCAGATGAAAGCCCAAGGGCAGAAGCGAAAATGAAAGAAGCAGCACCCGGAGTGAACCGAAGATTGCTGCAATCACACCGGCCGCCACAACGGAGTTTGCAATCAACGATGCGCCCCGGCGTGGTCCGAAACAGGTCAGGTAATAAAAGACCGGAAGCGGAGCAAAACAGTGGAGCCAATGAAATTTGTCCGGCATGATTGCCGGGATTGCAAAGATTGCCGCGGATATTGCAACGGCCGGATATTTTGTGTTTCCGGACCGATGATCTTTATTGCTCCGGTCGACCATAGAAGTCTTTTGCTGATTCGGCCCGGTTATATATGAGGATATCCCGCGTATGGAAGCAGGGCTATCTGTCTTGCCCGTTTGATGGCCTCGGTAACTTGCCGTTGATGCTTGGCGCAGTTGCCGTAAATACGTCTGGGGATAATCTTGCCGCGTTCCGTAAGGAAGTTTCTCAATGTCTTGATTTCTTTGTAGTCGACCTTCAATTCTTTATCCGCACAGAAACGACACACTTTGCGCCTTGTGAATGTTTTTTTTCTTTTTGTTGAGCCTTGCCTGCCGCCTTTACGTTTATATGCCATTTTTATATCCCTTGATTAGGTGGTTGAGTGGTTAGGTTGTTGATTGGTTAAGTGGGGGTGACCCATTTAACTATTCAACTACTCAATACTCAATTAATGCTTTATTCGTCATCCGTGTCTGGGGTCGCATCATCTGCTTCCCCTGAATCCCCTGAAGTCTCGGAATCCCCTGAAGTCTCGGAAGTCTCGGAAGTCTCGGAAGTCTCGGAATCCTCGGAATCCTCGGCGGCGTCAGCCTCTTCTTCGTCGTCCGCCTTGTCAAACTCGGGATCGGGAGCGAATTGTTCCTGAAGTTTGATGGTCATGTATTTTAAGACCCTGTCGTCGATTTTTAAAAGACGTTCCATCTCGGTGACAGCTTCCGGCACTCCGGCATACTGGATATAAACATAATAGCCTTGCTGTTCTTTTTTAATAAGATAGGCCAGCTTTTTTATGCCCCATTTGTCGATAGTAAGCATTGTCCCACCAAAATCATCGACGATTATGCCGGTGTTGCGGTCGATTATTTCGGTGATGTCGTCCTCACCGGCATTAGGGCGGATAATAAAAATTGTTTCGTACCTGCGCATAATAGGTTGTCCTCCTTGTGGTCTTGAATTATGACGGCCGGAAATAATAAGGCCGAACACTTTTGGCCCTCGCTCCTTATGCAGAGAGCAAGGAGGGTTAATATGTTTTTTTACCATTTTTCTGATAAAATTACAGAATCGATCTTTTTAACATAGTATCTGTTTGAGTGTCAAATTTTTTTTGCCTGCTCCCACAGGTTGTAGAGCGCCTTTTTGTCGAGATCCGGAATGACTTTTTCAGATGTTTTCAGGATTTGTTCCATTTTTCCGAATCTATTGACAAATTTGTCCGTTGAGGCGCGAAGTGCATCCTCTGAGTCGGTTCCGGTAAGCCGGCTTATATTGGCAACCACAAACAACAGATCACCGATTTCTTCAGTCATATTTTTCCGGTCATTGTTGGAAACGGCCTGTTTTAATTCAGATATTTCCTTGTCAAGTTTTTCAAAGGCATTATTTATATGCGGCCATTCGAAACCGGTACGGGCTGCCCGTTCAGAGGTCCGCTGCGCTCTTCGGAGTGCGGGAAGAGCCCTGGGGACGGAAGCGAACAAACCGTTTGATTCACCTTTTTTCTCATTTTCCCTGGATTTGATTTCATACCATTGCTTTCGGATTTGTTCCTCTGTATCTACTGTAGAGTCGTCAAAGACATGTGGATGCCTGCGGATCATTTTTTCTGTAATTGTCTGAATGACGTCATCCATTGTGAAAAGGTCCTTTTCCTGAAAGATGTGGGTGAGAAATACGATCATAAAGAGGAGATCGCCCAACTCCTCGCAAATATGGCTGGGATCGTTTTTTTCAATGGCATCCAAGAGTTCGTATGTTTCTTCCACAAAATAGGTTTTAAGGCTGTCCGGAGTCTGTTTTTTATCCCACGGGCATCCGTCCGGAGCCCTTAAGCGGGCCATGATGCCTATGAGTTCAATCAAGTGGTTGCCGGTCTTTTTCACGGTTTTTCCCTGTAATCTGGATTGGTTGGTTAGTTGGTTGATTGGTTGGTTAGTTAGTTGGTTGGTTGATAGGGTAGGTCGGGTTAGCGAAGCGTAACCCGACAACCAACTAACCAACTAACCAACTAACCAACTAACCAACTAACCAACTAACCAACTAACCAACTAACCAACTAACCAACTAACCAACTAACCAACTAACCAACTAACCAACTAACCA
>DAOVYS010000162.1 GCA_030635485.1 Pseudomonadota bacterium
AAAAAAGGAGATGTTGCCGAGATCATGGAATCCCATGTTCTGGGTGGCAAGCCGGTGGAAAGGCTGCTCATATCCGAAGAGGAATGGGGGTAGACACAGATGACTGAATTTCTTCTCATTTTATTCGCCTATCTTATGGGATCTATACCGACAGGTGTAGTTCTGGCCAGGTTTTACGGCATAAAGGATATTACGAAGGAGGGAAGCGGCAATATCGGCGCCACAAACGTCACACGTCTGCTTGGCAAAAAATCGGGGATAGTCACGCTTGCGGGCGATGTGTGCAAGGCCTTGCTTCCCATGATCTTGGCTAGTGTGCTGCTAAAAGATGCCGCTGGGGAATCACTGGGCGTCTGGGTTGCGATATGCGGGTTTGCGGCATTTTTTGGGCATCTTTATCCAGTGTACCTGAAATTTAAGGGCGGCAAGGGAGTTGCCACTGCGCTTGGGGTCTTCCTTTTTTTATGCCCGCTGGCCGTGCTGATTGATATTGTGATTTTTGTCTGGGTTGTCGGGGTCTCGGGCTATGTCTCGCTGGGCTCTCTGGCCGCGGCGGCCGCGATGCCGTTTCTAATCTGGCTGCTTCCCGGGGCCGGCAGTGTCTCCGTCTTTACGGCAGCGCTGATTTCCGCCCTGATCTGGCTTAAACATCGCGAAAATATCGTCCGGCTCTTAAACCATGAGGAAAAAAGCTGGAAAAAAAGCACAGCTAGTGAATAAGGGAGATCAGTAACCGTTCACTAGGGGTACGAACTTACGGAGATTAAGATGACGGAATGGAAGAAGATTGTTGCAGCAAAAGATCTCCTGGGGCTTGACGATCGAGCCGACTTGTCGGAAATCAAACAGGCATATCGGCGGATGTCGAAGAAATATCATCCAGATGTGTCTGATCGTAATGATGAGACTCGTGAAGATAATATCGAGATGCATGAGTTGACCGAGGCCTATCAGACCCTTATTAAATATTGCTCGGAATACCGTTTCCCTTTGACTCCCGGGGAAGATGAACCTCTGGAAGGAGAGGACTGGTGGATGGATCGTTTCGGATATGATCCGTTCTGGGGCAAGAAACGTTCCGAGAAGACTAAATAGTTTATGATATTTGATTTTATCAATGTCATTGGTTTCGGGTTCAAGGTTTATTTGATCGGAATTTTTCCTTATTCAACCCTGAAGGCAACCACAAAGACAATTGTCGGAGAGCACTAAATAAAGTCCTGGTTTATTGATATATCCGCACTGCTTCTCAGGTATTCGGCCCAGGCGGTAAGCAGGTTGATGTTTTTTTCCTGGAGCAGCCGTTTGGCAAATTCTTCCTGTTTTTCTTTAAACTGATCCGCCCCGGGCGTCTTCTTTTCCTTTAGCCGGAAGACGTAGAAGGTTGCACCCACTGACTCAATACTGTCCGGATACGGTTTTTCAGACGAAAGTCCGAGTCCCTTTTCAATGACGTTGTAGGGGAGACCCTTGCTGTATTTTTTTGTTCGAGACACGAAGTCCGATTCTTCCATGGTTACACCCAGTTTTCTTGCCTGTGCCTCAAAATCTTCGCCTGATTTCACCTTTTCAAGAAGGGTCTCGGCACTCTCTTTTGCCAGATTTTTTGCCCGTGCGGCCATGAAGTCCGTTTTTACATCCTCTTTTACCTGTTCAAAAGACGGGATTTCAGAACCCTTGATATCCTCAACAAAGATAATGGCGTAGCCTTCACGGGTCTCGATCATGGAACTCAATTCCCCCTTTTTCAGGTTGAAAGCCGCTTTAAGGAATGATGGGTCTTTTGTAACGCCTTCAGGCGGTGATTCCTCTGAAAAGAAGTCTGTTTCCCGGATGGCCGCCTCCCCGGTTTCCGAGTATTTTGCCAGGCTGCCTGAAAGGATAATGTTTTCATAGGCCGTATTTGCCCTTTGAAATGCAAGAGATGAACCTTTATTTTTTTTGATGATTGAGGCGATCTCCTCGCGGGCCTCTTCAAGCGGCGTTACATGGGCGGGTTTGATTTTTTCAAGCTTGATTATATGAAAACCAAACCGGGTCTTGACCACGTTGCTTAACTCACCTTCCTGCAATGAAAAAACGGCGTCTTCAAAGGGTTTGACCGTCTTGTCCCTGGAAAAGAATCCCAAATCTCCGCCTGCCGAGGCGGAGCCGTCTTGGGAATATTTTTTTGCAAGTTCGCCAAAGTCCTTGCCCTGCATGGCCATTTCAAGAATTTTTTGTATCTGTTCCGTTTTCGCCTTGATCTGCTCGTTGTTATCACTGTCCGAGGTCTTGATAAGGATATGGCGTGCCCACCGTTTTTCCGGCCTACTGTACTTTTCAAGGTGGTCCCTGTAATACTGTTCAGCGTCCTGCTCGGAAACCTCTATATTCCCTGAATCATCTTGAGAGGTAAAGGATAGGTATTTCAGCTTGATCAGGGGAGGGGTCCTGTAATCGTCCTGCCTTTCATTGAAAAAGCTGTTTAGCTCCTCGTCGGTAACCGCCGCTTTTCCCTTAAAATCCGAAGCATTGAAAGTGACGTATTGAAGCTTGCTCTCCTGGTAATCATAGATAAAGTGTTCCTTCTCTTCCGTTGGGGAGACCCTGGCAAACCGGCTAAGGTACTTTGTGACCTTGTCGGCCAGAAGGCCGAAGGCTATTCCGGCCTCGTAATCATCGGTTGTCAGGCGAGATCCTGTCAGAATCTGGTTGTACCTCTGCTCATCGAATTGTCCGTCTACCAGGAAGGCCTCATTTTTCAGGATGTTTTGCCTTATTTCGTCCCTGCTCGCCAGTAGGCCCATTTCCCTGGCACTTTGCTGAATGAGGAGTTTTTGGGCCAATTGGTTGATGACCTGGGCCTTTATCTGTTCCATGTTGATCAGGTCTTTGGGCAGAGTCCCGCCGAATCGGTCTTTGATGTTGTCAACCGCATTGTTGTAAGCCCTGTCAAAATTTTCGTACGGGATTGGTTCACCGTTAACCGTGGCCACCACTGTTCGACGCCTGTCTTGGCTGGTGTTTACACCCCAGAATACAAAAACCAGGATGATGACAAACAATGTGGCCTGCATATACGGTGATTTGGCCTTTCTTCGCAACAAATCAAGCATGACTCTATTTTCTCCTTATGGACTTTCCAATTTCGACCATGTATATGAACAAATCAAATAAAACGGATATCCTAAGTATTTTCTTTTGCCACGTCAACAGGTTTGATGAATATGGTTGATGGTTAAACATCTGCCAGACTCTTTCCCGTGGAGATGTTTACAATCAAGGGTACGTCAAGGTTTATGACGGATTCCATGGCATCCCTGACAAGGGCGGCTGTCTGTTCAATCTCTGATTCCGGCACCTCAAAGATCAGTTCATCATGGATCTGCAGGACTGATACACTATTCAGCTTTGTCTTTTTGAGTTCGCGGTCAACCTTGATCATGGCAAGTTTGATAATGTCTGCCGCCGTGCCCTGGATCGGGGTGTTGATTGCCGTTCTTTCGGCAAATTCTCTCCGGTTTTTATTCGGGCTTTTTATTTCAGGGAGCAGCCTGCGTCGGTTCAGAAGGGTGGTGACAAAGCCTTTTTCCCGGGCCTGGTGGACTATGTCGTCCATGAAACGTTTTACGCCTGAATAGTGGTCAAAATATCGATCTATAAAGGTGCGCGCCTCCTTTCTGGAGAGATTCAGCTGGCCGGCCAGTCCAAATGCGCTCATTCCGTAAACAATGCCGAAGTTGATCGTCTTTGCCACGCGCCGCATTTCCGGAGCGATGAATTCCGGATTGACCCGGAAGATTTCCGAAGCCGTCATGTTGTGCACATCATCCCCGGCACCGAAGGCCTTCAGCAGGGCGGCATCTTGGGAATAATGTGCCAGGACCCGGAGATCGATTTGTGAATAATCCGCCGACAGGAAGAGATGTCCGTCCGGTGGAATGAATGCCTCACGGATCCGTTGTCCCTCAGGTGTGCGGATAGGGATGTTTTGAAGATTCGGGTTGCTGCTGCTGAGCCTGCCCGTGACTGTAACGGTCTGGTTGAATGATGTGTGTACCCTGGATGTTCTCTGATTTATCAGTCCGCTCAGCTTGTCAGTGTAAGTTGATTTCAGTTTGGCCAGGTTCCGATGGGTCATCACGAGCGCGGGGAGGTCGTGGTAGGCTGAAAGTTTTTCAAGCACCTTCACATCCGTGGAATAACCGGTTTTGGTCTTGCGGCCGTGGGGGAGCTTCAGTCTGTCAAACAGGATCTCGCTGACCTGGCGTGGTGAATTGATGTTAAACGGTCCGCCTGCAAGGTGGTAGATCTTCTCCTCCATCTCTGAGATTTTGTCGCTGAATTCGGCTGATATCTCTTTGAGGAGCGCTGAATTCACAATTACACCGGTCCGCTCCATCTCGGATAATATGGGGATGAGCGCCATTTCAACATCATAGAAAAGGCTCCAGAGGTTAAGGGATTCAAGCCGGGGCCTGAACAGGTCCCACAGCAGCAACGTTGCCAGGACATCTTCACAGGCATAATCCTTTGCATCCTCGAGCGCGACATAGGCAAAACAGTTTTCGCGTTTGTCGTCTTTAGTGACTTCTTTAAATGAGGTCAGACGTCGGTCCAGATGTTCAAGGCACAGATCGTCCAGTTTGTGAGATCTCCTGGATGGGTCCAGCAGGTAAGAGGCGATGATCGTATCCCACAGAATGCCTGCCGGCCGGACCCCGTGGGTCTCAAGGATCTGGTAGTCAAATTTCAGGTTGTGGTAGATCTTGGGCAGATCAGGGGCCGTAAGAAAGGGTCGGAGTCTGTTTAAAACCGTCTCAGTGTCAAGTTGATTTTTAAGCAGGTTGGAGTCACTGTCCAGGTGTCCGAGAGGGATGTAAAAGGCCTGATCAGTCCCTGTACAGATAGAGATCCCTACCATATCCGCAGTCAGTGAATCGAGAGAGGTCGTTTCAGTGTCAATGACGAGAATTTCCGCCTTTTTTATAAGTTCGGTCAGCTGGTTAAGTTCATTATCCGTCTGTATAAGTTTGAATCCCTCTTTGTTAAGATCCTGGGCCGGCAGCGATTTCAGGAGTCTGGAAAATTCCAACTCCCTGTAAAGCTCTCTAAGTGTTGTGACATCCGGGCCTGGAAGCTGATATGATTCAAGAGATGTCGGGATGTTGAGATCCTCCTTTAAAAGGATCAATTCTCTTGAGAAAAAGGCCTGCTCTCTATTTGCGGTCAGGTTTTCTTTTAGTTTCTTTTTTGAGATTTTGGCCAGGTTGTCGAAAAGGTTTTCAAGGGATCCGTACTCATTTATCAGCTTTTCCGCCGTCTTGGGGCCGACCCCCGGTACTCCGGGAACATTATCCGACTTGTCTCCGATAAGAGAAAAGAGGTCCAGGAGTTTGGCAGGCGGCACATTGTATTTGTCATGCACTGCCTGTGGGGTCATGGTTCTGTCATTCATGGGGTCCCAGAAGGTGACAGTGTCTGATACCAGCTGAAGCAGATCCTTGTCTCCGGAGACCACGACCACGGGCCTGCCAATTTTTTCAAACGACCGGGCAGCGGTTGCTATTACGTCATCGGCCTCAACGCCGGCCATTTCAAGGCAAAGGATGCCGTTGGCCTGTACGATCTTTTTGGCGTACGGGATCTGGGGCGCCAGGTCTTTAGGCATGGGAGGACGATTGGCCTTGTAATCAGGGAAAATTTTATGCCTGAATGTCGGTCCCTTGACGTCAAAGGCAATGGCCATAAAACGCGGATTTTTTTCTTTTATGACTCGCAGAAGAATGTTGGTAAAGCCATAGATCGCATTGGTGGGAAGTCCTTTTTTGTTGGAAAGAGGAGCGATTGCGTGATAAGCGCGATAAATGTAAGCTGTGCCGTCAATGAGGTAAACGGGGTCTGTAGTAGTCATTTTCGGATTGTAACAGTGAGCTGTTTTTTTGGCAAATGATGTCGGTGTAAATTTTTTTCAAAAAAAAGGGATGCGGTTTCCTTGCAATGATTTTCAATAGTTGGCATTCCTTAAAAAAATATGCGTCCCCCTGCCAATTTTCAGGAAAATATTTGGTTTAAGTTTGTTTTTAGTATGCCGATATGGTAACTAGAGAGAAATTGTAATGAGATAATAATGCCCTGTTGACACGGCGTTAGTGATTGCAGGGCATGAAAAAAAGTTCAACATACTGATATTGTTTAATATTCATTTTTTTGAAAGTAAGGAACCGGGGGGCAAAAGGCCCTATAGGTGGTGCCATGAAAGTATCAGGCGTTTTCCCACAGATCGAATCGGTTGACAGAATCCAGGCCAAGAAGGTCAAAGACAGCGCTCAGGTCAAGACAGAGGTCACTGCATCTGTAACAGGTACTGACCGGGTCGAATTATCAACCAGTTCCGCGGAAGTGCAAAAAATGAGAA
>DAOVYS010000042.1 GCA_030635485.1 Pseudomonadota bacterium
ATTCAGTCCTCTTTCACAAATTCGATCCGACTTTCCGAAGGAGGCATAAATGGGTCTGCCTCTATGCGTATTTCAGCCTTGTGATGTTTTTCAAGCTCCAGCAGGTCTTCCCGTTTGTTGTTTAAGAGATACTGAGCCACTTTGATAGGGAGGCGGCATTCAACGGTTTTGACCTTTTTCCCGGTAATTCCGGTGTGTATCCTTCGCAGATAAAAGAGGGAAAGCGTTTCAACAGAGCGTACCACGCCGCGGCCTTCGCAGTGTTCGCAGATGTTGTAACTCCCTGTCTGGATGGGCGACCCCATTTTCTGGCGTGATATCTGCATGAGTCCGAACCTGGATATTCTGCTGATATCCACCTTGGCCTTGTCCCGTTTCATGCTTGCCTTGACCTTTTTTTCTACTCCCCTGATGTTCTTGGACTCCCGCATATCAATAAAATCGATAACAATCAGGCCGCCCAGGTCACGTAGTCTGAGTTGTCTGGCAATTTCCGCGGCAGCCTCCATGTTTGCCAGGAAAATGGTTGCTTCAAAGTCCTTGTCTTTGGCGGTGCGTCCGGAATTGACATCAATTGCCACCAGTGCTTCGGTCGGGTTGATAACAATGGATCCGCCTGAAGGCAGTTGTACTTTCCGTTTGTAGATCTGTTCGATCTGTTCCTCAACTTGATACTGGTTGAAGATGGGGCGGGAACCCTTGTGCAGCTTGACAGTGGTCATTTTTTTTTGTCTGGCTGGAAGCAGATCCAGAAAGCGGGCAACCTGGTCATAGGCATCCTTGCTGTCGACCAGGATTTCCTGAATGTCGGTGGTGAAGTGATCCCTCAGGAATCTTGAGGTAATGTTCTGCTCTTTGTAGACAAGAGAAGGGGCGGGCATGCTCTGACCGAGCGTCTTGATCTCTTTCCAGAGATTGATCAGATATTTCATATCACGGGACAGCGCTGTTTTCGTAATACCCTTGCTGGCTGTGCGGATGATGTAACCGATCCCCTCGGGGATGTTAAAGCTGGTTATCATTTCCTTAAGACCGCGGCGCTGTTTTTCGTTGTCGATCTTCCTCGAAATGCCGGCGCTGTCGCTTCCCGGCATCAGGACCAGGTATCTGCCCGGAATGGATAGATAGGTGGTCATGTTGGGACCCTTGTTCCCGACACTCTCCTTTACCACCTCGATCAGCACCTCCTGGCCTTTGCGAATCACATCCTGGATTTTTAATTTTTTCCAGTGTGTGTCAGGGGCAACGTCGGAGTAGTAATATTCAGGATGGATATCGCTAAAGGGCAGGAATCCGTTTTTTTCTGTTCCTATCTCGACAAAGGCGGCTTGGAGGCTCGGTTCAACCGCAGCTATTTTGCCCTTGTAGATATTTCCCTTGCTCTGCTCCCTTGATACGGTCTGCACGTGGAAAGACTCTATCCTGCCGTCTTCAAGAAGGGCGATCCTGCATTCCTCCGGCTCGACCGTATTTATCAGAAGCTTGTAAACAGGCTTTTTGCTTTTGTCCTTTTCGCCTTTTTTGTTGTCCGTGCGTTTTTTTGTCGTTGGGGATGACTTCTTTGGTGTTTCCCCGGTTGTTTTTTTGTCGGCAGCGCTTTTTTTGGGTTTTGCCTTTGATTTTTTTGCCCTGGACTGAGATTTCAGGGGGGGCTTTTCAGCTTTGCTGTCCGCAGTCTTTTCCGCGGTCTCTTCCGTGGAGGCGTCTTTTTTGTCGTCCGAGGCCTTATTTTTTTCAGATTTGTCCTTATTCATTCTTTGCCTTATGATATTTGATGCTCTTGCAAAAAGTATGTAGATCGGACTTTTTGTTTAGTCATCATATTTTATAAACTGAACTTTTGCAGTTAGTATATCTGCGTGAATTTATTGTAATTTGTTCAGTATATTTCTATTTGTTTTCCGGGTGAGAAATTCAGCAGGGCTGGTAATATGTCTTCCCCGAGTGAATTATTTTACACAATATACCCGTTTTTGTCAGTTTTTCCATGATGTTTCCGGCATGTGCCGGTTCGGCGCCGAGCGCTTCACATACGTCTTCGATCGTACAAGGTCTGCGCTGGATCATGGAAACAATCTCAATTTCTCCCACAGACCGGCCGCCTTTTCTATCCCTTTTTGCAAAATCACCGATAACATCCGCGTGTCCTTCCAGCTTTGCAGCGAGTTTTTTCAACTCATTGGGGTTCAACGGTTGGGCCGCCCTGCCCGGGGCAGGGCGGCTTACTGTGTTCAGCTGCACCATGTCTGGTTGAATTTTCTTTATTGATTCCTTAAGGGCTTTTATATTCTCCGGATCATCGTTGAGCCCTTTTGCTATCAGGATTTCGAGTAAATATTTTCCTGTAAATTCCTTTTTGAATCTGCATAGCCCTTGAATAATTGTTTCAAGGGCTATGCAGTCTGCCGGTCTGTTTATCCTTTGATAGCTTTCCTGTGTGGCCGCATCCAGCGACGGGATTACGATGTCGGCCTGCATAAGATCCTCTCTCACATCCTTTTTGTATAAAAGAGAGCCGTTTGTGAGCACGCATACCGGCTTTGAAGTTTTTTTCTTGATGTGGCCGATTATCTGACCGATTCCCGTGTGAAGCGTGGGTTCCCCGGAAGCTGTAATGGTGAATACGTCCACCGGGCGCATCAGGGCCTGGTCGTCCGTGAAACGGTCTATCTCGGCTATTATTTCTTCGGTCGGGATATATTCAGCCCGTTCGCACGTCAGAAGCGTGGTCCGGCCTACTTCGCAATAAACGCAGTCAAAGTTGCAGATTTTGGGGGGCAGCAGGTCAATGCCGAGCGAAAGTCCAAGACGACGGGAATTGACCGGCCCGAATATGTATTTCATTTGATCAGGTACGGGGGTGGAGATCTCATGACTTTTTACGAGACCATCAATGAGGGATTAAAAACTAAGGAATATTAGACCGGAACATAACGCGATCCAAAACATATAATATTAAGATAATATTTCGCGATTAGCAAGATAAATCGTGATTGTTTAGGTGGATAGGCGGAAGCATGCCGGGGGTTCTGTAAGTTCGTACCCCTGGTGAGGTTATTTTTAGTCTATAGTAATTGACTTTTGTCTTGACACCTTTACCCAGGATTCGTAGATTCCACCGAAATATGGATATGTAACGTCAGGTGTAAACTATAAAATGAAGGATTCCAATAATGCGTAGCGATTTGATGAAAAAGGGGCTTGAAAGGGCGCCCCACCGTTCTCTTTTTAAGGCCATGGGCTACACGGATGAGGAGATCAACAGACCGATTATCGGTATAGTTCATGCTCATAATGAGATCATTCCAGGACATGTTCATCTGGACCGAATTCTTGATGCGGTTAAGACCGGCGTAAGCATGGCCGGCGGAACGCCTGTCGCTTTTTGCACTATCGGGGTCTGCGACGGGATTGCCATGAATCATACGGGCATGAAATACTCCCTTGCGAGCCGTGAAATAATTGCGGATTCGGTTGAGATAATGGCCATGGCCCATCCCTTTGATGCACTGATCGCAATTCCCAACTGTGATAAGATTGTTCCGGGTATGCTGATGGCCCTGCTTCGTCTCAACATCCCCTCGGTGGTGGTGAGCGGCGGTCCTATGCTGACGGGCCGTTTCAAGGGAACAGATGTGAACCTGGTGAGCGTTTTTGAAGGAGTAGGGCAGGTCAGGGCCGATACTCTGAGCATTGAAGATCTTGCCGAGCTGGAAGATGCGGCCTGTCCCGGCTGTGGATACTGCGCAGGTATGTTTACCGCCAATTCCATGAACTGTCTGACCGAGGCGCTGGGGCTCGGGCTCCCAGGAAACGGGACAATTCCGGCAGTCTCGGCAGCCAGGATTCGTCTTGCTAAATATGCCGGCATGGCTGTCATGAATCTCCTTGAAAAGGATATCAGGCCAAGGGATATTGCAACGCGCGAGGCATTTGAAAACGCCATGGCCGTGGATATGGCACTGGGATGTTCCACCAATACGGTCCTGCATATACCCGCAATTGCCAGCGAGGCAGAGGTTGATCTGCCGCTTGAACTCTTTAATGCCGTGAGTCAACAGGTTCCGCATTTGTGCAGCCTTGCGCCGGGCGGTCCCCACAGCCTTCAACAGCTGGACGAGGCAGGCGGAGTACAGGCAGTTATGTCCCAGCTTCTTGACACGGAAAGGGGGCTCAATAAGGATGTAATGACAGTCACGGGCAAGACTATGGGTGAGAATCTTTCCAAGGCAAGGGTACGGGATACGGATATCATTCGCTCCACATCAGACCCGTATCACGAACAGGGCGGAATCGCTATCCTCTACGGCAACCTTGCTCCGGAAGGCGCGGCCGTGAAACAGACGGCCGTGGCCGATGAGGTGCTGAAGCATTCAGGACCTGCCCGGATCTTTGATTCCGAGGAAGAGGCCCAGGAGGCGATCTTGGGCGGCAGGATCAAGGCCGGTGATGTTGTTGTGCTTCGTTATTGCGGACCCAGAGGCGGGCCCGGGATGCCGGAGATGCTTTCACCGACCTCCGCGATTATCGGAATGGGTCTTGGCAAGAGTGTGGTCTTGATCACGGACGGCCGGTTCAGCGGCGGGACTCAAGGGGCGTGCATCGGACATGTTTCCCCGGAGGCTGCCGACGGCGGTCCCATCGGTCTTGTGCGGGAGGGAGATACCATTCTGGTGGATATTATTGAAAAGAAATTAATGGTTGATGTCTCAGAGGATGAACTTGCCGCACGAAAAAAAGAATGGCAGCCGCGTCCTCCGAATATTACCACGGGATATCTGGCCAGATACGCAAAGCGGGTCTCTTCGGGTAGTACGGGAGCAGTGGTTAAATAATGGGTCACAGTGTTGCCGGAAAATTGCGATTGTTTTTATGCTTTGCAGCAACCATATGGCTGTTTGCCGCATCGGGGCGGGCAGTGGCTGATGATCTTATGTCCGTGCCCTGGCAGATTTCCGCTGATAGAATCATTCGTTTTGGAAAGTCGGATTGCGTCGTTGCTGAAGGAAACGTGGTGTTGCAGCATGTCGAGACTGTCGGGGCCGCTCCGCTGGTCATCAAGGCTGACTGGCTAAGGTATGAGGTGAAGGCCGGCAGGATCAAGGCCAGGGGCAACCTGGAGCTGCATTCCGGGAATGATGTGCTGGTGGCTGAAAGCGCAAAGTTTGATCTTAACAGTCAGACCGGTTTTCTTACCATGACTACCATGCGTTTTTCAGAATCCGATTGGCATTTTATCGGACAAGAGGTGGAGAAAACCGGTGAATTAACATATCATTTTAAGAATGGCCGTGTTACCACCTGTCCCGGGGTCGAGGGTGGAAAGCCGGTCTGGTCGATCAATGCATCCGATGTGTACCTTAATACTGCGGATCAGGCCTTTTTAAAGCACGTCTCTTTGCGGGTCAGGGATGTCCCGATTCTCTATATCCCGTATCTTGTGATTCCGGTATCCAGGCAATCCGGCTTTCTTGTCCCTGAGATCTCCCAATCAGAGCGGGACGGCACGGGATTCATGGCCCCGTTTTTTCTGAACCTGTCACCCAGTTTCGATGCCACCTTTTATCCTGGAATACTGAGTAAAAGGGGTGTGACCGCGGGCGCTGAATTCCGTTATGCGGCCGCTGAACATTCGCAAGGGACCATTGCTGTCAACTATCAGTACGACACGACGACCGATACGGCTGAGGATGAGTATAAGTCGGACGGGTATCTGCGGACCGATCATGACCGGTACTGGCTTCGGGCCAAGGCGGATCATGATTTTGGAAACGGGCTGAAGGCCGGGCTTGATCTGGACATGGTCTCTGACCCTGACTACCTCCAGGAGTTCCGGAAAGGTGTAATCGGGTTTGATATGAGTAACGATGAGTTCCTGAGCACGCACAACCGTGGATTTCAGGAAGAGTCGATTCCTTTCAGGGAGTCCACCATCCGGCTCGGTAAGACGGCTGCCTCCATGTTTCTGGGAGGGGAACTGCGCGCAGTGGATGATGAACGTGACGAGCCGTCTGCAACCACGACGCTTCATGCATTACCCAGGCTCGTTTTCAACGGCCGGGCAGAGGTTCCTAAGATCCCTGTTCCGTGCAGTCTGGAATGGGACTCCGAATATCTGTTCTACTGGCGGGATGAGGGTATTGGAGAGCACAGGCTGGATATTCATCCAGGGCTTGTTGTGTCGATTCCGGTCGATTTTATCGAAGGCACGATTTCAACAGGCATCCGTGAGACCATGTACAGGGTTGAGGTGTTCGGGGATTCGTCGGTTCATAACTGGTCAAACGATAAGAGTCAGTTCAGGAGGGTGTGGGATTTTGAAATGGATCTGGCCACAACCCTTGCACGTGATTTTTCCATTAATCTTGGTTCTGTCAGGCGGTTTAATCACAAGTTTCGGCCCAGGTTCGTCTATTCTTACATGACATCCACCGACCAGGACGATCTCCCGTATCTTGATGCCCTGGACCGAATCGAGTTGCAAAATTGGCTGACCTACGGGATCGACAACTATTTCAGGGTAGGCGGTCTGCGTGGTGATGATAATTATGACCGGAATTTCGGTTACTTTAAGGTCAGCCAGGCCTACAGCATTCAGGAGGCAAGGAGATCGTCGGATGGAGTCGGGGACAATCGGCGTCCCTTTTCCAATATCCTTTTTGAGTTGGAATTCTACCCCCTTGAAAGATTAAAAATAGCGTATGAAACTGCCTGGAGTGTCCATGGCAAGGGGGTTACCTTTTATAATTTTGAAACAGAGTATTCCGGCAGGGAGGGGCGCCGCCTTTCCATAGATTACCGTTACAACAGAGTGCCCTGGGTGGACGAGCCTTATTTTTTTACGGATGATTCGGCCGAATCCATGCATGAACTGAATATGGAGATTGAGGCTGCATTGACGAAACTCTTTTCAGTCAAGGGTGACCTTGCTCATTCATTCTCAAATGATCGTCTGGTGGAGGCATCCGTACACGTGATTTATCACCCTGCATGCTGGTCAATGGAAGTGCTGGCAGCCAAGACCCCGGATGATTTCAGGATAGGGATGATATTCTCCCTGGCCGGTCTCGGCAAGGTGATGGAATTTGATTTTTGATGTCTTTAACGGCGATGCCGACGGAATATGCGCCCTGCACCAGTTGCGGATGGCAGAGCCGCGTCCTGCCCGGTTGATCTCCGGAGTCAAGCGTGATATTAGGCTGCTCGGACGGATCGTGTCTGAAATCAGGCCTGACCGGAAGCGTGGGCAAGGTGCAATGATCACTGTCCTGGATGTTTCCATGGACAGCAATAAGGAGGATCTGCTCACCCTGCTTGAAATGGGTTGCAGGATCTTTTATGCTGATCATCATTTTTCCGGGGAGATTCCGGATTCTGAATCCCTTGAGAACCACATCGACACTAACCCTGATGTCTGTACTTCGCTGATCGTTGACCGGCTGCTTAAAGGACGCTACAGAGCCTGGGCCGTGGTTGCCGCATTTGGAGATAATTTACATGATGCGGCCATGGATGCGGCAGCAGGTCTTGAATTGACATCCGAGCAGCTGGGCAGGTTGAGGGAACTGGGCGAGTTGATGAATTATAATGGCTACGGCAGATCGCTGTCTGATCTTCATTTTACCCCCCAAGCCCTTTATGAGGCGGTGAGACCATACGAGGATCCCCTCGATTTCTGCAATAAATCGAATATGCTGGTCAGCTTGAGGCATGGTTTTAAAGATGATATGGCAAGGGCCCTGAGTTGCGAACCCTTTATTCACAAGGCCGGTGTCAGGGCTTTCAAGTTTCCGTCTGAACCATGGTCCAGACGGGTCGCGGGAGTGTTCAGCAATGAGAAGGCCAGGGAAATGGAGGAGACAGCGCATGCCCTGATAGTTGACAACAGCGATGGAACATATCTTGTCAGCGTCCGGGCGCCTCTCTGCAATAAGAGGGGAGCGGATCTCCTGTGCAGGGCATATCCAACGGGCGGAGGACGTGGTGCGGCCGCGGGTATCAATGCGCTTCCCATGGAATTACTCGAAGACTTCCTGAATTCTTTTAAAAAGGCATTTTTGTCATGAATATCCGTTTTTTTTACATTCTCTTGGCTAAGGGCTGCATGCTCGCGGTCCTGTTGTCTGCCTTTCCGGCTTGTGCGGCGAATAAAAAACCAATGGCCGCGGATCTGGTAACCGACGGTCAGGCCATTGATCTCTCCAGCGACCGTTACAATGGGCTTTTCAAGGAACTGCGGCTTACATATTCCTTTTCTCAGGAAGAACTGGGCCGGATTTTCAAGGGGGTCACTGTTAAGCGCAGGGTCTTGGAGCTGATGGACAGGCAGTGGGAGGCCAAGCCTTATTGTCAGTACTCACCCATGTTTATTACCAGGTCCATGATAAAGCAGGGGCGGAAAATGTTGCATGATCATTCCGCCCTGTTTGACAGGGTAGAAAAAGAGTTTGGGGTGGAAAGGGAGATAGTGACCGCAATCTGGGGGATTGAGAGCAAGTTCGGACGCCACAAGGGCGCATTTGACATGTTCCGTACATTAAATACCATGTTTGATGCATATCCCAGGCGGAGAAATTTTTACCGGAAACAGTTGATCCATTTTCTTGTTCTATGCCGGGAGAACGGGATAGATCCGCTGGATGTGCCGGGGTCTTACGGAGGTGCCTTTGGTCAGACCCAGTTCATTCCTTCGAGTTTTCGGGAATATGCCGTGGATTTTGACAAGGACGGCAGCCGTGACGTGTGGAACTCTGTTCCGGATATTCTGGCAAGTATTGCCAATTACCTGCACAGGTTTCACTGGACATTCGGCGCGCCTGTTTACTGGGAATTGGGCAGTGAACTAAAAGATGAGAAACTGACCGCGGCCTTTAATAAGGGCAGAAAGGGGCTTGTTCCATGGCAGGAAGTCAAAAAACTCCAGGGAGTGGACTTGAAACCCGCGCCTGACAACAGGGATGTCACGATTGTGGGATTGGAACTGGCCGGCGGGGGCATGCGTTTTGTGGCAGGCTACCCGAATTTTCAGGCAATCACCAAGTGGAACAACTCCAACCGTTATGCCATGGCCGTGACCGAACTGGCGGAGAAATTCTGATTAATGCAATTACGAATTAGGAATTAGGAATTACGAATTGGAATGAAGATCATTTTTTGACTGGCGGCCAATAGCAGAGCAAATGCGTAACTCTTTTCCTGGACAACATTCTCTTTCAAAAGCAATTCCTATAATTCGTAATTCGTAATTTCTAATTCGTAATTGTTTTCCGCTTACAGTTGTGTCAACTGAATCTCCCTGAGTTTTTCTTCTTCCAGCCGACCGACAGTTATGTGTAACGGCTCATTTGCCCTGGCAGCCAGCTTGAACCAGTTTCTCACCTCAGCGCTTAAGAGTTCTTCCCCAACCCCTTTGGATGCCCGCCGGGTGCCGATCTGATGGTCCATCCTCCCTGAGTTGATATATGTCCATGACTGGTTGTTATGGGATATGACGCCGGTGTGTCCGTGTGTGGGGGTTGAAAATGAAAGGAGCATGCCCTTTTTCAGATATGGGGCCATTTCCTTGAACAGGTCGCGCGCGTCTCTCCTTGAATTGTGGATTGTCGGGACTGATTTGGAAAAGACTTTGGCCCCGGATGTTTTGATGAGACCCTCTCCGGTGAGATAGGCATTGGCCTGCAGGCCATCTTTTTCAGCCATTTTTTCGAGTCGCTCTCTCAACCCCCCTGATCCCTGATAGCGTATCCCCAGATCCGAAAGCCCTCTAACCACTAGACCGTAACAGTCGATGTCCCTGTAAGGTTTCCCAAAATAGGTTTTAACCGCGTTGGCCAGGTCTTCTGAAAAGCTGTCGGTCTCATCGGTCGGCCGGGCAATATTCCATGCGGGGTGTCCGTTAACTTTAGCTGCAAGACCGCCTGATTCGGGGCCGCTGGTTTTTTTGTCCCAGCTGATTTCTTTTGTTACTGGATCCAGGTATACGGTTGTCCCTTTACGCATAAGCGTGTAAGGCTTGTCGCGGTTCTGTTCAGCGTAAATGATGTTCCAGTAATTATTCCGAAAGTCGGGATGTGACTGCATGACGTGGGATACAGTCGGGTAGTCCTTGGAAATCGTGCCAAGGACTATGCGGTTTGGTTTGCCGCTGTCCTCGGGTGGATTTGTTTGCGGTTTAAGGTCCCAGCTGATTTTCCGGGTCTCGGGATCAATGCGTATGGCAGTACCCTTGGGTATCCTGGTGTAAGGCTGGTCACGGTTCAGTCTGGAATGCACGATTTGCCAGCATTCTTGGCTGTATAAGGGGTGGTTGCTAAGAAGATTAGAGACAGTGGGCGTGGTTTTCGTGATAAAGCCCAGTAAAATTGAAGAGGTCTGCGAGCCTGTCTGTCCATCTTTATTTTCAGAGGAATGAGAAACGTTTTCCCGGGATTGGGCTGCTGATTGGGTGCGGTTGTCAATCTGACTGTGCAGGACCTTGGCAAATTCAGTTTTTTCAGATGCAGGCTGTTCCGTTATTCTCCTTTGCACCTGTCCTGATTCCCCGATTACATTTACCTCCATTTTCCCCCTCCTCCTCTAATGCTGAAATATTTGTCTGGTCTTGACGGCATATCTTGCAACTATTATGCCATTGGAAAAAGGGTGTGTTGGTCCGTTATGTGAATCAATCAGGTGGCGGGCACAGCCCACCTGATTCCGGGCCGGCATGGATTAAAGAAATCTATATATTACAGGGTGGGCTGTGCCCACCAATCGGACCAAAGCGCCAAAATATCGGCAATGAGATGTCAATTTTTTGTATGGAGAACGAAAATGAGAGCAACTTGAAGAAAAAAAGAAGTATTCGGGTATGGTATTGCGGGTCTGAATTGAATCAGTTAGAAAAAGGCAGAATTACGTCAGGCTTCGCATGAAGAGCCAGAAATTCATGGAGAAGCTTTTTTCGGTCCGTTAGGGTCAGTCTGAAGTAGAAAGGACTCAACATCAATAGTGCAAGGGCTTCTCTGGGGGTCATACTTTCAGTCCTTAAGCTTTTGTGCGCAGTCAAACGCATTCAGTCTTTAGTCTGATAACATTGGACCGGCATTATAGGAGAAAGATTTTGTGGTGTCAAGCTGGAAATCTCTATATTGTGATTTTTTTGCTTAGCCATCTCATGATTTTTTACGAGTGCATCAATAGTGTAGGTCGGGTTACGGCCTATCGGCCTAACCCGACCTATATAAGACGTTGTTTTTGTGTAGATGGGGGTGGCCGAATATTTACAAAAAATGTTGTTGACAATCAGCTGTTGAACATTGACTATTTATAATTATCCTTAAAAAGAATTTCTATTTACGATGATGAAATTTATTCTGAACCGGACATTTTTTATTATATGCGCTCTCCTGTTGACTGGTGCGGGTGTTTGGGCCGGGGACAGCGGCTCGGATTCGATGATTGTTGTTGAGGCCGGGAAGGGGGCTGTTTTTAATGATGACCTCTCATTCGATTTTCTGGAATCCGCCATTGCGCACAGTCTGAAATATCTTGACAGGCTGCCCCCTGAACGGACTTTCAGCTACGGTGGAAGGTCTGTTACAGCTTTGCAGCAGATTGAGTCATTAAGGGCTTTTTCGGTCTTAAGGAAACAGGCGCGATCAACCATGGAGTTTGACCGGTTGATTCGCGAGAATTTTGACATCTATAGGGCTGCCGGCAGAAACGGTTCAGGCGAAATGCTTGTGACAGGTTATTTTGAACCGGCTCTTGAAGGCAGTCTGACAAGGGAACCGCCTTATGTTTACCCGCTTTATCGGGTCCCCCCGGACCTGATCACCCTTTCCGGAGACAGCGGTCTGAATGGAGTGAGCGCCGGTCGCATGGAAAACGACCGGATGGTTCCGTTCTGGACCAGGGCGGAGATCGAGAAGGATCATCTTTTGGCAGGCGGGGAACTGCTTTTTTTGTCTGATCCTGTTGAGAATTTTTTTGTCCATGTTCAGGGCTCAGGGCGGGTGAGACTCCGCGACGGCACGATTAGAAGGGTCCATTTTGCAGGTTCAAACGGCAGGCCGTATAAAAGCATCGGAAGATTGCTCGTAAAAGAAGGAAAAATGAAACTTGCTGAAGTGGATCTGCCCGCCATCCGCCGTTATCTGGTAGAGCATCCTCATGAACAGGAGAGGATCTTTCACTATAATGAACGTTTTATTTTTTTTGACATAGAGGATATAGATGGAGATAAGGGGCCTTCGGGCAGTCTTGGGGAACCGCTTACCAAAGGACGCTCAGTCGCCTTGGACAGGAAGTGTTTCCCTCCTGCTGGACTTTGTTTTCTCAAGTCCTGGAAGCCGGTTGTCGACAGTTCCGGCAATGTGACCGTGTGGGAACCCCTGTCCCGTTTTGTGTTGAGCCAGGATACGGGATCTGCCATCAAGGGGCCGGGCCGGATTGACATCTTTTGGGGGTCAGACCGGTATGCCCGGACTGTTGCCGGGTTGATGAAACATCCGGGTGCGTTGTATTTTTTGATAAAGAAGGAATAATCATCCGTTAAAATAGAGTCGGTAAACTGGACAATTGTTATTTTTAGGTATAAAATTATTGGCAACCACTCTGCAACCTTTAACCTAAATACCTAAGCCAGGTGTACTATGAAACAACCGGAAATTGATTACTGGATTGCCACGATGCTTGAGAGCTATAATAATGTCTCTGATCTCAACATTACCGTGGGCAAAACTCTGCAGGTTGAATCGTCAGGTCTGCTCATGTCGGTGAAGGTGAGTCCGGAAATTCAGGAATTGACGCCGTTTCAGACCGAGGTATTTGCTCTGAATATAATTGGAAGAGATACGAGGCTGTTTGAGGATCTGGTCACTACCGGCTCGTGCGACATGTCATACTGGTTGGGACGCAAGGCCAGGTTCAGGGTCAATGTGTTTTCTCAGAAGACCAATTTTTCCGTAGTGCTCAGAAAGCTTGAGACCACTATTCCGAGCATCGGAAAATTAGGTCTTCCTGATGTGTTCTACAAGATGGCAGAGGAGAAAAACGGAATTATCCTTGTTACCGGCGCAACCGGGTCTGGTAAAACCACAACGCTTGCCGCTCTCCTGGACAAGATCAATGAAGAAAAATCCGTGCATACCGTGACCCTTGAGGATCCGATCGAGTATGTTCATCCACATAAAAAGGCGACGTTTAACCAGCGGGAGCTTGGCGCGGATTTTGACACATTTGCCAGCGGTCTGCGGGCCGCGTTAAGGCAGGCGCCAAAGGTTATTCTGGTTGGTGAGATGCGTGACAGGGAGACCATGGAAATCGGTCTGACCGCCGCAGAGACCGGGCATCTGGTTTTAAGCACGCTGCATACCGTGGATGCGGGTCAGACAACAAACAGGATATTGGGCATGTTTCAGCAGGAGGAACGGGACCAGATCAGGAACAGGCTCGCGGACACGGCCGCAAAGGAATCGAGTGGGTCCATGAAGCCCGAGTGAAAGGGATCGGCCGGCGCAACCGGTCGGATCACGAGGCGAAAGTTTCTCGGCGAGCGTTGCTTGGACCGTTGTCGCGATCCGCGCTGAGGTCGAGGCAACCCCTCGAACGAAGAGACGTAACCCTCGAGCCCCTCAAAAGCGGTGCGAAGCCCGTCGGCCGCTTCGCGCAGATCCTCGATCGCGCGCTGCAGCGGGTTGTC
>DAOVYS010000083.1 GCA_030635485.1 Pseudomonadota bacterium
CGATCCCCTATATGCACCCTATACCGGTGGCTTAAAGCACACCGGCTATACGCCATTTCCCCTTTGGGGAATAAAATTATCCATGCACTGACTTATGGGTAAAGGGCAGCCCTAACCCTCAAAAAAGGCCCTTTTTAGACGGAAACCGATTATGTTGATTCTGGGAATTGAGAGTTCATGCGATGAAACTGCCGCAGCTGTCCTGGAAGACGGCACAAGGCTTCGTTCCAGCATAATCAATTCGCAGATCGACGTGCATAGGAAATACGGCGGAGTTGTTCCGGAACTTGCCTCCAGAAGGCATATCGAGGATATCTACCCTGTGGTCCAAGAGGCGTTGGATAAGGCGGATGTAACGCTTGACCGGATAGATGGACTTGCCGTGACCAGAGGGCCGGGCCTTGTCGGATGCCTTCTTGTCGGCCTCTCATTTGCCAAAGCCATCTCGTTTGTCAAGAAGATCCCGTATGTGGGCGTAGACCACATGACAGGGCATCTGCTCTCAGTCTTTCTTGAAGAGTCAAAGCCTGATTTTCCATTTGTGGCCCTTGTGGCATCAGGCGGCCATTCCAGTATTTTTTTTGTCTCGGATCCCGTAACATTCCACATCATGGGCAGGACCCGGGATGATGCCGCGGGCGAGGCCTTTGACAAGGTGGCTAAACTGTTGGGATTGGAATACCCTGGAGGACCGGCCGTCAGCAGATTGGCCAAGAATGGTGACAGCCGGGCAATTTCCTTCCCCCGAGCCTGGCTTTCCCCTGAAAGCCTTGATTTCAGCTTCAGCGGCCTTAAGACTGCGGTAGCTAATTTTGTGCAGAGGAATAACCGGAAAGGAATTTTCCCCAACGTCCCGGATATCTGCGCATCATTTCAGGAAGCCGTGGTCGATGTCCTCGTGCAAAAAATAATCCGTGCCGCCGGATTAACAGGGGTTAAAAGTATTGTCATGGCAGGCGGCGTGGCCGCGAATGAGCGGCTGCGGGAAGTAATGCGGGAAAGGTGTGACATCAAAGGATTCAAGGTCTTCATGCCCTCGCTTGAGTTCTGTACGGACAACGCGGCCATGATAGCCCTTGCCGGCCATTATTTTTTTGAGAGCGCATCCACCTTGACTCATGATATGGATGTATATTCAAGATCCCTGGGATTTCCGGAATGGCATGAAGAAGAGAAATGAATGACCCTCGTCGAATTATCCGGTCCTACTATCTCAGATTTATTTGTCTGCAGGGTGATCCGGAATTTCTGGCCCGCGGCACAGCCATTGGCGTATTTATCGGAATCACGCCTACCATTCCTCTTCACACTGTTCTTGTAATAATAATTTCATATATTTTTCGGGCAAGCAAAATCGCGGCTCTTTTGGGATCCTTTGCAGTCAGTAATCCCATCACCTTTTTTTTCCAATACTATTTTTCATGGCGGTTGGGCACATGGTTGACAGGGAAAGACCTTTCCTGGGATCAAATCAGCGCGGTCTTAGAGACTCTCACCTCCCATTTAGGATTTAAGGCAGGCATGTCCGCCCTTGCCGGCCTGGGTTGGGACACAATTGTTGTTATGGTTTTGGGAGGCTGTGTGTTGGCATTCCCTTTTGCGCTTTTGAGCTATATTTTGTCGCTGAGGTTCTTTTCAATGGTCAGAAAGAGACGGAAGAAGAGAGACTTGAATTCCTAATTTCTAATTCGTAATTGCAGCCCTGTCATGCCCTCTAATCAAAATTTTGTCCGCATCTTGCGCGAACATGGACTTGCTCCGAAAAAGAAGCTTGGTCAGAATTTTCTCGTACACAGGCAGACCGCGGCACGTATTGTCGATCTGGCAGGAGTCGGGCCGGATGATTTCATTCTGGAACTTGGCGTCGGCTTCGGAACTCTTACCAAACCTATCGCGGAAAGGGCGGCAAACGTAATCGGTCTTGAAATCGATGCCGGAATCGTGAAATGGCATAAAGAAGAGGGTGAACTTCCAGACAATGTAACCTTGATTCATGAGGATCTTCTTAAAAGCGATTTCCGGGAATTGGCTGAAAAATGCGGAGGCTGTTTAAAGATTCTGGCCAATCTGCCTTACTCTGTTTCCAACCCCTTATTCTTCAAGCTCATCGAATGTCGCGACGTGGTCAAATGGGCGGTCCTGATGGTTCAGAAAGAGGTCGGCCAAAGACTTTGTGCGGAACCGGGAACAAAAAAATACGGTATACTTTCAGTGCTTCTGGGATCCTGCGCATCTGTTCAGACCCTGATGAAACTGGGGCCGGGACAGTTTCATCCGAGGCCTAAGGTCGACTCCGTTGTGATACGCATTCTATTTGATCCTCCTCCCGAGCGTGCCCGTCTGCTTCCTCCATATGACAGGAAAATTTTCCACAGACTGGTGAAAAGCGCATTTCAAAAACGGAGAAAAACTCTTATAAACTCACTTTCATCTTCCGGTTTTCCAGAATTGGATAAGGACACCATCCTGCAGGTACTTGAAAAATGCGGCATACCGTCGGGAATCAGGGCGGAAAGGCTCACCATTGAAGATTTTGTGAAGATGACGATCGCATTTCAACCACTAAACCACTAAACGAGGTTTGTACTGATGCGGAATTTTGTGTTTTATAAACCTACCAAAATCATCTTTGGCAGGGATACGATTCCTCAGATCGGAAAAGAGACCGTTGTGTTCGGTAAAAAGGTTCTTTTTGTCTATGGAAAGGGAAGTATCAAAAAAACCGGGATCTATGATCAGGTTATGAAATCGTTTCAAGATGCAGGGATTACAGCGATTGAACATGGCGGGGTAAAGTCTAATCCGGTTTTAAGCCATGTGCGTGAGGGAATAAAGATCGCAAAGGAGAACCGGGTTGAGGCCGTGGCGGCGGTTGGAGGCGGCAGTGTGATTGACAGCGCCAAGGCGATTGCCGCGGGCGCGGTTGTGGAACATGATGTCTGGAAATTTTTCCGGACAAAAAAAAGTATAAAAAAGGTCCTTCCGCTTACATGCGTCCTTACCCTTGCCGCATCCGGTTCCGAGATGAACGGCGGAATGGTGGTGACAAATGAGGAGACTCTCCAGAAATTCGGAATCGGCAATCATCTTCTGCAGCCCCTGGTTTCCATTCTGGATCCGTCAACAACATTTACAGTCGGCCCTGATTACACGGCATATGGAGCAGTGGATGCACTTTCCCACATCCTTGAATTTTATTTCACAACGCGGGAACCGTATACGCCCGTGCAGGACCGGTTGATGGAAGGGCTGGTGATTAATATCATGGAAAGTTGCAACAGGGTCATGGCTCGGCCTGACGACTACAATGCCAGGGCGGATTTTATGTGGTGCGCAACACTTGCCTTAAACGGCCTGACTGCTGCCGGTCTTGGGAGAGTCGGATTCCCGATGCATCTCATTGAACACTCTTTAAGCGCAATCTACGATGTTCCTCACGGAGCCGGACTCTCGGTAGTGATGCCGGGCTGGATGACACATCAGGCCCATGAGAACCCGGCCAGATTCGCTCAACTGGCGGAAAGGGTGTTTTATGTGAAAAAAGCGGATGAATCAAAAATGGCTGCATATGGAATCGCCGAACTTAAAGCATGGTTTGAAAAGATTTCCTGTCCCACGGACCTTGGAGCGTTACAGATACCTGAACAAGATATTCCCCGTATCGCGGAAAATACCCAGGGGCTTGCAAAGGTATGGCGGTTAGAGGAGTATACTAAAGACAAGGTTGAGGCAATTCTTCGTCTGTGCACGTAGACCCTGGATGTTCTGTATATGTTTCATTCCGGCTGTACTCAACCAGTTCGGCTGTAAGTGAGCCGATCGTGATTTTGGCCTTGACCTTTACCGGGACCCTGAATTCATCATCCGTGAACCAGATGGAAGGCTTTCCTTTCTTATTATATAACCCCTTAAAGGTCAGCATCGGTTTTACCCTGATTACCGGAACCTTGCCGAAGATGGTGGAGAGCAACTTTTTTTCCTGTGTAGTTATTTGTATTTCATGAGTTTTTTTGTCTGCAAATACCGAAATGGTTGCATCCTTTCCCTTCTCCAGGGGCAGCGCCCTTGTGATAAGGAATGATGAGTACTCATTGTGAACAGGACCCTTTATTTTGTATGTAACCGGTTTTTTGTCATTCTTGATATAGGTGACATTCAGATTTTTTTGATCATATAATGTCAATTTCCGATTTTTTCGACTGCCTTCATCCTGACAAAAGAGATACCGGATGGGAAGCCTCCATGCTCCTGAGACAATTGTCTTAAAATGGTCTTTGACAGGATGAAGAATGATAAATATGTTCGCCGACCTGACATCGACCGTGATTGCGATTCTATCGGGACAGGCTTTGGGTTGTTCAATGCGCATGACCATTGTGCCGACTTTAATGCCAAGCCAGTAAATATTATACTTAAGGGTCTCATCACCTGGATAGATATTCTTTAAGAGTTCCGGGTTTGGGGGCGGATTGGCGCCCGCTTCAGATGGATCACCACCGGCAGCCGGCGGGAATAAAAAAGAGAATAGGCAAATCAGACCGGCAAATTGCCATGCATTGAATTGGAATAGTCGGTTTTTTTTCATATGATTATTTGAGGTACAAGGTTCAAAGATTCGTGGCCATCTTGAATAATTGTCTTTTCGTCCGATCTCGGCGTCACAGTGAAAATGAAAAATGCTCACATATACCTAATATGCTGCGCTTTTTCATTTTCACTGTTCCTTGACCTCAAACGAAAATCCTAAATTATTCAAGATACCCTCGTAAGATTTGAGATTTTTCCGAATTTCGTCTTGGCGGCATCTGATTTTTCTGATATCTTTTGTATGATTGCCGGAAAATAAAAGATAGTTTCATCGACTTGTCAATGAATGACCTTTTTTATACCATCCGGGAAGCACATTTGCCGGGAAAAATTGTCAGAGTTTGATTTTTATTACCGTTAAAGAAACGGGTAACCATGATTAAAACAGAGAGAATAAAATGATTTACAGACAAGCACACAATTACAAGAATCATCCAACGGCAGAGGATGATATGTATTTTGATAAAGCCCTTGATCTACTTCGCAGTGAAATCAATAAGGGAAGAACTCTTGCTCAAGCGGGCCGGGTGCTTACCTGGATGAATGGTGAATTGAAAAATACGGTTCTTGATGAATTTATAAAAATTATCATTGCAGAGCAACATTTCGGTGGAGGAAGAGGGATTGACGATATCGCCCTTTTTCTTGACATCCCCTATGAAAAAGTTGAAGGCATCAAGAGGGTGGTGGAAAAAGAACTTTCGCTCTTTCTTCCGTACATGGAAGACCCGGCAATAAACCTGACTACTCATTAAAACCGCCTGAACCAACCGAATTTGTTGATTTTATAGATCTTTCCTGATGATATCTCATTGTTCCAATCTCTCATCCGCACATTCTTGTTCTCCGACTAGAATCGTCGTATTCCAGCAGTTTGGGTCCGGTGAAAAAAAGATCAAGGGGTTGAAGGATTACGGTAAAGATCTTGAAATTACCCGGATAGTTAATATAAACGAGTCACTTCCGAATTTTATCGACGAACCTGAAGATTATATTTCAGCCGACTTTTCAGCTGATCTTGTGCTCTGCTTTATGAAACACCCCGACCTTTCCGAATATCTGGTCAGGATCTGTCAGGACAAGAACATACCTGTTATCGTCTCAGGAGCCAGGATACCAGGGGCAATTACCCCGTTTACGTGATGCGGATTAGGACGGACCCAGGGACTGGGTGCCTACGGAGAACAGTTCGGCCTGCCGGAATTTGACGTTCATCTAAAAAACGGCCGGATTACGGCCTTGAATGTAATTCGCGGCGCTTCATGCGGCGTAACATGGGAAGTAATCCCGGAAATCATTGGGCTTGACAAGGATCAGGCCGTCTTGGATATTGGACTTAAAGTGCAGTTTCTCTGTAATGCCGACCCGAGTGATTTTGATCCCGTGACCGAAAAAAGCCCTGTCCATTTTGCAGGAGAAGTCCACTCCCGCGCGTTGAAAAAAGCGCTGAAGCTCGCCGAATAGTTACAGCTCTGTGGTTTTAGCTATTTTTTGGCATTACGCTGAATAGTTACCATTTTTTTATTCCCCCCTTAAATGCAACAGGATAAATTCCCAGATCGAGAGAATCAACTGCTGGATTCGTTCAAGCGATCCATCACCTATCTCAGGATTTCTTTGACGGATCGGTGCAACCTGCGCTGTATCTATTGTACCCCCAAGGATGACCATGCCAAACTTGCCTTTGGCGAATTGTTGACATATGAGGAACTTTTGAGGATTGTCTCTATTGCCGTTCGTCTGGGGATCAATAAGGTCCGGCTTACCGGAGGCGAACCGCTGCTCAGACGGAACGTTCTCTCGTTTATAAAGAGACTTACGGCGATCCCAGGCCTTAACGATATCCGTATTACGACGAACGGCACCTGCCTCACCGATTTTTCCAGGGATCTTTATACTGCTGGAATCAGAAAGCTTAATATCAGTCTGGACACACTTAAACCTCGCCGTTTTGAACAGATCTCAGGCGCGGATCTGTTTTCAAAAGTCTGGTCCGGGATCCAGGAGGTGAAGGAACAGGGCTTTTACACTGTGAAGATAAACATGGTTGTCATGAGGGGTGTTAATGATGATGAGCTTGTTGATTTCGGCAGATTGTCAATTGACGAACCGTTTCAGGTGAGGTTTATAGAATTCATGCCGATCGGGGAAAAGACATCCTGGAGCAATGAGATGTATATGCCTATGGAGGAAATAAAGAAAAGGCTCGAATCCATGGGCCGGCTCAGCCCTGTTAAGACCGGGTCGATGGAAGGCCCTGCCAGGGTATATCGATTTGATGGAGCGGCCGGCGCTATTGGTTTCATCAGTCCTGTCAGCCACCGCTTCTGCAGTAAATGCAATCGGTTGCGCCTCACATCGGAAGGCAGACTTCGTTCCTGTCTCCTGCTTGACAGGGAAACCGATCTCAAGGCCATCCTGCGCAGTGGAGGGTCTGATGAGGATATCAAAAACGTCTTTATTGAGACAATCCTGAATAAACCGGAAGGTCATACGCTTCAGGAGGGAAATCCGGTTAACTGCCATGGCCGGATGTCCAGGATCGGGGGATGAGTTTAAGGTGGGCATAGCCCACCCTATGACTGAAAAATTTCTACGATTGGGGCACTGGTAAACACTTACACCCCCGGGGGTTCCCGTAAGTTCGTACCCCTGGTGAACGGTTACATCAAATGTGATAATTATCTGTAGGGTATCTTGAATAATTTAGGATTTTCGTTCGAGGTCAAGGAACAGTAAAAATGAAAAAGCACCCATTCGGGTATAAACTCCGCATATTAAGTATATGTGAGCATTTTTCATTTTTGCTGTGACGCCGAAATCGGACGAAAAGACAATTATTCAAGATGGCCTGTAGTTATTGAGAGGTCAGAAAACAAGGAGTTCACATGAGTGATAATCTGAATGAGCGGCTGGGAACTGGTAATGTGGTGTGGAACCTTAAGGATCTTTATGATGGTGTCACGGATTCTGCAATTGATAAGGAGATCGGCCGCTGTGAGGCGGAAGCCGGGGATCTTAATGCAGGTTATAGCGGCAGGGTGGATTTGCTTGATGAAATTGAATTTTTGAAGCTGGTCACTCGTCTTGAAGCGCTGGCCGCGGCTATGGGTGGGATCGGAACATTTGCCTATCTCAATTTCAGCACCAGGACGCAGGATCCCGAGGCAGGGGCCTTTATGCAGAAGGTCAGGGAGATTAACAGCCGGATCGGCAAGGAGACACTCTTTTTTGAGCTGGAATGGGCCGCGCTTCCCAGGGAAAAGGCCGACCAACTGTTAGCTGCGTCAAGGTTAAGCCATTTTCGCCATTATCTTGAAACGCTCAGGCGTTTTGCACCGCACCTGCTTTCCCGGATCGAGGAGGGGCTGTTGCTTGAGATGGCGCCGGTGGGACGAGGAAGCTGGAATATTTTGTTTGACAAGATCATGGGCCATCTCAAATTCGGAAAAGATGAAAGGAGTGAAGAAGAGGTGCTCACCGACCTTTATGACAATGATCGGGAGGTTCGGAAACAGGCTGCCGCTGATTTGACAAAGGGGCTTAACAGTCGGCTTCACATCTTTACGCATATCTTCAATACCCTGCTTGCTGAAAAGATGATCAGTGACCGTTTAAGAAAGTATGATTCCTGGCTCGACTCCATGAATCTCAACAATGAACTCCCTGACAGGACGGTGGATGTGCTCATCAATGCCGTGACCTCAAGGTACGACATCCCGATGCGCTACTACCATATCAAGCGCGAAATTTTGAAATTTCCGGAACTGACCGATTATGACAGGTACGCACCTTTGCCGAACCTCCCTGGTGATGAGATTCCCTGGCATGAATGCACGGAAATGGTGATAAAGGCATTTCATAATTTCTCGCCTGAAATGGGAGACATTGCCGCAAAATTCTTTGACCGTGGCTGGATACACGCACCTGTTACAGAAGGCAAGCGGGGCGGGGCCTTTGCTCACCCATGCGTTCCTGATGTGCATCCTTACATCATGGTCAATTACACGGGCAACTTAAGGGATGTCTCCACCGTGGCCCACGAACTGGGGCACGGTATTCATCAGTACCTGGCCGCGGAATGCGGTTATTTCAACAGCAGCACCCCCCTTGTCCTTGCAGAGACAGCCTCGGTATTCGGTGAACTCCTAGTCTTTAATTTTCAGCTCGATTGTCTTTCCGATGAAAAAGAACGGCGCGCCTTTACATGCCAGAAACTGGAATCAATTTTTGCAACCGCGTTTCGTCAGGTGGCAATGAACCGGTTTGAGGAGCTGACCCATAATGCGAGGAGAAATAGCGGCGAGCTTTCATCCGACGAGATCTCGGAGTATTGGCTTGAAACACAGAGGGCCATGTTCGGTGATTCAGTAAACCTGACCGACGATTACTCCATCTGGTGGTCCTACATCCCCCATTTTCTGTCTACTCCCGGCTATGTTTACTCCTATGCCTTTGGCGAACTTCTGGTCCTGGCCCTGTACAGTCTTTACAAAAAAGAGGGGGAATCCTTTGTGCCCAAGTATATGCAGCTTCTACGAAGCGGAGGCAGCGAATCGCCCGTCGAACTTCTCAGGCCGTTTGGAGTAAATCTGGATGACTCCCGGTTCTGGAACGAGGGACTTGATATCATAAGTTTGATGCTGGATAGTGTGGAATAGGTAGGAATCGACTCTCCTGGGTAAACCAATATTTACATGCGCCGCTCTTTAAGTTTTCAAGTAAATCAGTTAAGCTAAAGGCTAAAGGCCAAAGGCTAAAGGCTCCGTTCGGAAATGTAACATTTCCGAACATACACTAACTATCCTGACATAAAATTTTTATTGCCCGTAAACCAGCAGATGAACCCCTCCGGAAATTTTCTAAAAGAAATCCCGTCCATGTCGGCAAAGACCTTTGCCGATTTCAGCGCCCTTATAAAAGCTCAACTCGGTATACGGATGAACACCGGGAAGAGGGTGATGCTGGAAAGCCGGTTCAGGAAGAGAGTGGTACAGCTCGGTCTTGATTCTTATGAAGAGTACTATGAATTCGTGATCGTTTCCAAGCGCAAGACAGGAGATGAACTGCCTCTCATGTTCAACATGGTGACCACTAACAAGACCGATTTTTTTCGTGAATCTAGTCATTTCGAGTACATGACCCGGAATATTCTGCCGGAATTGACACGTGTGGGCAGTCCCATGTTCAAGCGGTATATCAGGATATGGAGCGCAGCCTGCTCCTCGGGCGAAGAGCCATACACCCTGGCTATGGTTGCTGACGAATTTTGTTATACACGTTCTGGATTCAGCTTTTCTCTGCTTGCGACCGACATCTCGACAAAGGTGCTCAACCTCGGAATAGCGGGAATTTATGATGAGA
>DAOVYS010000205.1 GCA_030635485.1 Pseudomonadota bacterium
GTTATGTGGGAGCTGTGGTTAAGGCGTACCGTCAGGTTTTAGATGCCGTGCCCGGTGACAAGGATGCACTGTTCGCAGCCCGTGAATATCTGCGCGAGGCAATGGGCAGAAAGAGCTCAACAGGCTATTTTTTGAATCCTAGGCCGGATGATGCGATCTCTCCGCACCATTCCGGAAATATCGGCCTTTTTTTGGGAAAGATCAGTAAATGCAGCAAGAAGCGGGCAAGTCTGACATTAAAAGAATCGGTGCGGATTGGGGATCGGCTGCGTCTGCATCAGGAAGGGTCTGGCGAACGTCATGCTTTTACCCTGAAAAAACTTGATCTGGGAAGACAACAGGCGGATGAGGCCGGGAAAGGGATGTCTGTTTCCATGGAATTGCCGGTTTCAGCCGGTTCAGGGGATTGCCTTTATCTGGTGGATACGCGCGAAAGACGGTCGGAGAGCGGCAGAAAGGTCTTCATGAAACCGGGCCGGTATGGGAAAGTTGTGAAGGGGTCTTCATACAGGGCAAAGGTGGATCGGATTATAAAAAATCTGTTTAAGGCCGTGGACCGGGTTGAAAAACGTGGCAATCGGCCGCACGGCGGAAGGCCGAAATCGCGTGCAGGCCGTGGACGGCTGCCTGTTTCCTGGTGGCTCAAGGTTGATGATCTGGCCGCGCTTAAAAAATGTCGGAACATGGGTCTGCTGCCTGATCGGGTTGTGGTAACGCTTGATAAAAGCAGCTATTCGCAATTTTTAAAGATGGGACGGCAGGTTGCGCATCTTGAGAGAGATATGATATGGGCACTGCCGCCCGTGATTTTTGATGATGATGAGCCCTTTTACAGAAATGCGATAACCCGTCTTAGAAAGAGTGGTTTTGAGAAATGGCAGATCAGCCATATCGGCCAGGTGCAATTTTTCACACCAGGGGCACGGTCGGGGTGTGAGAACGTAAAATACGGCAGGGATTCCGGAAAACATCGTAAGCCAAGGGGTGCCCGGAAATTCGTCATGATCGGGGATTATTCTCTGAATGCGCTTAATTCCGTGGCCCTGCGAGTCTTGGACGAGATGGGCGTGTCTATGGCGCAGGTTGCAATTGAAACAGACAAGGGAAATTTGAAGGAAGTTTTGACGCACGGAGCAGGCAAAGGAACAGGGCTTACCGTGTACGGGACCATCCCCCTTTTCACGGCCCGGTTGGCTGGGGGGTATTTTCAGTATGACAGACCTTTTGTGAGCCCCAAGAGGGAGGAGTTTGTGCTTAAGAAGAGCGGAGAGCTTACCCTGGCATTGCCGCGCAGGCCGTTTTCACTGCTTTCTAACCTGTCTGAGCTTAGCGGAATGGGACTTAAGTATTGTGTTGTGGATCTTTGCAGGATGCGTTTGGGAAGAAAAGATCTGGACTCCCTTGCCGCTCAGTTGACAGGGAAAAGCCGGGCAAGGGGACTCAGTTCGTTTAATTATAATGGCCGGTTGAGGTAGGATCTGAAATCAGCCTGAGGACGCGTCCTTGAATTCCTGGTCCGGCTGTTGAGATGCGCCCTGGACAAGGCGAAGGTCCTGGGTACGGGCCTTGATCTCGCCGTTTAATGATGCGCCGAACTCCACTGAAAGTTCCACTGCTTCAACTTTTCCGTTGATGCCGCCCTCTTTTTTCACGTTTAGTTTTTTCACCTTGACGTTACCGTCCACCTGGCCCTGGCAGATGAATGTGTCAGTGTACACGTCCCCGGTGATCATTCCCGTGTTGCTCAAGATCAGGTGTTCGCCCCTGATGTTTCCGAGGATCTTGCCGTCGATCTTCATTTTCCCCTTAAAGGAGATGTCGCCGTCAACGCTCATTTCCATGCCGATGATGCTTGAAATGGCTTCCTGGGGATCTTGTCTGAATCTTTTGGTTATCTTGTCCAGCATATCTCGTCCTCTTGAATGTTTTGATAGGCTTGTAACCGGTTCACCAAGGGTAACAAACTTACGGGAACCCTCGGTGTGTAAGCGTTTGCCAGTGCCCCAGCTGTACGTGATCAGGGCAAGTGACTATAGCCCCCCTCTATGTTGCTTGTCCTGAGCGCGTGCAGATGGGGTGCTGGTGAACGCTTACACGGGCTTTTTTTTCAGCTTAGGGATATATAGTTTGCGATTTTCATATACTTATACGGATTGATCGCCTTTTTCTTGAATTGAATTTCATAATGAAGATGCGGGCCGGTGCTTCTTCCCGTGCTTCCGACAAGCCCTAAGGTCTGCCCTCGTTTTATTTCCTGGCCTTTTTTTACCTGAATTTTTGTTGCATGGCCGAATACTGTCTTAAATCCGTTTCCGTGGTCGATCTTGACAAATTTTCCGTAACCGTAATCATAACCGGCTTTTACCACCTTGCCGTCTGCAGTGGCCATGAATTTTGTGCCGCGTCTGCTTTGAATATCAATGCCGTAATGGATTGCGGGCTTGTGGGTGAATGGATCGATCCTTTTGCCGTACCCGGAGGTGATTCTGCCCTGGACCGGTGCGCCTAAGGGAATGGTCTGGATTTTGTCCAGATAATGGTCTGTTGTGAAAAGTAAGTCTTCGTAGAGTTTGTCGTCAAAGGGGATATAAGGTCCTCCGATGCCACCATCGGAGTCAATTGCCGCATTGATGTCCTTTACATTGAAGTCTATCCCGACAGCATTAAAGATTGACTCAATTACCCGGCTTCGCCGGCTCAGTTCATTGACTGCATTGTCAAGGAGCGCTTCTTTTTCAGTCTCAAGTTTCGCGATCTGCGTACGGTGCCCCTTGGTGACGGATTTCGCTGTATCGAGTTCTTTTTCAAGACTCGCAATCTGCTGATTGAGCAACAGCGTCCTGCCGGAATAGATAATTCCGTGCATACCGAGTGATGCGAGAAACAGGGACAGGGCGCCTGTAATGCACAAAAAAGTCTTCAGAGTGCGCCTTGAAACGGCAAAGGAAACGGTACGGCTCTCCTCTGAGGTGAGAAGGATGTGGATCTTAGTTGTTTTCATCTGGTGATGTTTTCCAATATATTTAAAGGTTCCGGTTCATTAGAGCGTTTTATCGGAGGAGAGAACTTTTACTTCTTCTGCTGGCTACGCGGGCGTATCTTCCGATAATCCAGCCGAGAAACATAACCGCGGCTCCCAATAAGAACCATTTTATCATACTATTGTGTTCAAGTTGCTCTATTTTTTGTTCCGCTTCGGAAAGTTTACTGTTTGTCGCTTTCAGCTGATCTGCGGTAGTCTGAAACGTCTCTTTTATCTGGAGTACGTTGGACGCGTCTTTTTTAAGCCTGTCGTGGGCCGACTTGAGCGCACTCTGTTCGGATACGCGGATTTTTGACTCTTTTTGTTCCTGGAGTAAGTCCCGTGATAGCGTATCGACCTGTTCTTTCAGTTTGTTAACCAGTGTTTTGAGATTCTGATTTTTTGTTTTAAGGGAGGTGACGGCATTTGCGAGGGGATGGGTCCTTGTCAGGTATCTGAAGGGCATCCAACCGGTTTGACGGTCTTGGAGTTTAACCTTGACCCAGATGTCGGTTTGTTCGAGCGCTTCTACGCGGGTTCCTGAAGGTGCCATTGCCAGAATCCGGTATTCCTGCCCCATGCCGGTTCGAACCGGAATTTCTTTGCCTGGCACGATAAACCAGTCTCCGGTTGTTATATCTTCCTGTTCCTGATGTTCCTGACCATGACAGATGCCGGTAAGGTAAGCAGGGATGATTAGTGAGATGAATATAAGACGCATGATTGAGAGAATGGCCGGGTTTTGAGAGAGGGTCTTTTTCATGATATTATTGTAGGCTTTTAGGGTTAACTGTAACTAGAATCCTACATGTCAATACAATGGCAGGCGGGAATGTGTCAAGGGAAAAGACGGTTAGTTTCTTTTGATATTGTCTGGATTTCTTTTTTTTGGGATTCTATGCTTTCCATCAGTTTGAACTGGCTTACGGCTCGCCGCAGGTTGTGGTTTTTGTGGGCTGTTTTAAAGTAGATATCTCCCTCCAGGTGGTCGGTCAGGAATCTTAAGCCCAGTTCAAATGTTATAAGCCGGACTGAATCGTAAATAAATGATCGGTCTGTTCTGTCTAACAACCCGGCGGCTGATGAGAAATATCCCGTAAGGATTGCATGGCAGAAATCCGTGTCAAAATATATTTCTCCATTTGGGTCTTTCTCTTCGCCCGCCCGGTTACAGCAGGATCTTAGGCAGTCGCCTATGTCGTAATGTATGAGGGCCGGGCCTACGGTGTCGAGATCGCTTATGGCCTCGGCCCTGCCGGTACGTCTGTTAAGCAGAAAATTGGATGCCTTGGGATCTCCGTGAATGGGCCGGATAATCAGTTCACCCTTTTTTTTAGCATCTTCAAGCATGGATGCGAATTTTTTCCGTTCCGCTACAAAGGCGAGGCACTTTTTTATCTCCGGGATTGATGTGTCGGGTCTGTTTCCTGAGATGACCTTGTCAAACCGGCTTAAATATTGTGGGGTTACGTGAAAGTCCGGAAGAGTATTGTGAAGTCTTTCCGTGTTAAGATCGCTTATCATGGTGTGGAATCGGCCGAGGGCGCGGCCGATTTCGGTTGCGTGTGCAGTGTTTGTGATCCTTTCGAAGGATTTGCCGTTTATAAAGCTGATAGCGCGCCAGAAGTCCCCGCTGGAATCTATAAGATAGTCTTTTTTGTCCCTGGTCGGGATTACGCGGGGGATTTTAAGGGGGGGTCCCGGGTCAGCCGACCCTTTTTTTTGACGGTTTAAAACATGGTCCGTAATAATACGCATGTTCTCCATTATCAGTTCCGGCTTTTTGAACACGCCTCTGTTGATTCGCTGCAGGATGAAGTTATCCGCTCCACCCGAATCAACGGTAACAAGAAAGGTGTCGTTCACGTTTCCGGAACCGTGTTTCAAAACGGTTACGATCCTGCATCCGGGCGGGGTGAATTGTTCGGCTATGGATAACATGCGTTTTCCGATTCAATGATGTAGGGGCAATCCCTTGTGGTTGCCCATTTGTTCCTCAAGTGCCTGAAATACAAAGTCCTTTAATTCGTTGAAATTCTTTGTTCCGTATATTTTTTTGCGGATCAGGGACCCGTTCCGGA
>DAOVYS010000244.1 GCA_030635485.1 Pseudomonadota bacterium
AATTGCGCAAAGAGACAATTCTGGGATTTGACACGGAAACCAGGCCTGCGTTCACCAAAGGACAGACCTACCCCCCTGCCCTGATCCAGCTCGGCGGTGAACACACAGTCTATCTTTTTCAATTGCGCCATCTGAAGTTCCCCAAAAAACTACGCCAAATTCTCTCAGATCCGGGAATAATAAAGGCCGGAGTCTCTTTGGATTTTGACGTGGTACAGCTTAAAAAAATGGGAGACTTTTCACCGGCAGGTTTCGTGGACCTTGGTGATGTTGCAAAACAATCCGGGATCAAAAACCACGGTCTGCGCGGACTTACCGCAGTCCTTCTGGGATTCCGCATCACAAAAAAGGCGCAGACATCCAACTGGGCGCGTAAAACGTTACAGCCCACCCAGGAAAGATATGCGGCAACCGATGCATGGGTCGGCCGTGAACTCTATCTACAGATGGCCGAAAAGGGAATGATTGATACCGGCTAGAGCCTACCCCGACTGACTCATCCCAAGCCATCCGCCCCCGGCAACAGCTTGCTGACGCAGGGCCTCATACAGAACGATTCCCGCAGACATTGCCAGATTCAGGCTCCTGATATTCGGATTAGACATCGGAAGGGTGAGACAGCGGTCATGATAGAGGTCAATTATCTCCTTGGGAAGCCCCTTGGTCTCTTTCCCGAATATCAGATAATCACCCTGTGAAAACGAACACTCCGAATAGGGCCTGTCCACTTTTTTACTGAAAAAATAAAGCCGGCTTTCATCCTGCGCTTCCAAAAACTCATCAAGACCTTCCCAGTAGACAATCTTTACGAATTCCCAGTAATCAAGCCCGGCCCGTTTGAGATACCTGTCGTCTGTGCTGAACCCCAGGGGTTTTACAAGGTGGAGGATGGAATCCGTGGCCCCGCACAACCTTGCAATACTGCCGGTATTCGGCGGGATCTCCGGCTCTACAAGTACTATGTTAAAAGGGGGTAAAGAAACTAGGTGAGAGGATTTTTCCATATCTGATTAAAGCAGAAAAATGCTCTCATCAGATGTGAGCATCACGCCCTTGACGTAAAGGACCTGAGGTCCGGTGACTGAATTCATGAGACGGTCCAATTCTTCTTCTGTTTCACGAAACAGTGCGAGCTCGCTGCCTTTAAGAATGGCCTTGGGCTTTGATTTAATTGAAAAGGGATTGATGAATACGCCCTGATGCCGGACACGATAATCAAGATGAGGGCCGGTTGAGAGCCCGGTAGAACCGACATATCCGATAATATCCTTCTGTTTGACCTTGCTCCCGATCTTCAATCCCTTCCTGAACCTGGACAGATGCCCGTAATAAGTCCTGTAGCCGCCCTTATGATCCAGTACGATCTGCCGGCCGAACCCGCCCCTGACTCCCATGAATTTCACCTTTCCCTCAGCCGAGGCCATGATCGGAGTGCCTATTGGCGCGGCCAGATCCACCCCGAGATGCGGCCTGACGATTCCTAAAATCGGGTGTTTCCTCTTATAACTGAATCCGGAACTCACCCTGCCGTAAGGGACCGGCGACCGGATAAACGAGGAGCCCAATCCTTTACCGTCGGAATCGTAATAACCATCCGGCGTCTTGTCCGAACAAAAATAGAACCCTTGCGTAATAGTGTTATCGGTCTGTTCATATCGCGCCGCCAGAATTCTCCCGTAACCGACAAATTTGCTATCTTCCTTGTAAATTTTTTCAACAACCAGGCTGAACCGGTCACCCTGCTGCGTCTCCGTATTAAAATCAATCTGCGAGGCAAAAATATCCACAAATGCCCTGATCAGCCTGGGGCCTTCCCCGTTTTTTTGAAATGCATTAAACAGGGAATATTTAATGACCCCCTCCACCTTTGCGGTCCTGCATTCAAGCGAAATCGAGACACGGGATGTCTCAAATCCCTGTTCGGTCCTTTTGAGATCATAAATTTCCAGTGGCCCTGCCTCATAAATACAATGATCCAGATTCCCGGATTGATCCAGAAAAACGGAATACTTGTCTTTCGGGCTGAGCCGCCTGAAATCAAGGCACTTTGAAAAATTCGAGATAATCTGCAAACGGACCTCATCCGAGATGTTGAAACGTTTCATGGAACTGTCAAACGAGTCGCCCGGCCTGAGCACGCCGCTGATTTCAGTATAATTGACGGTCGAAATCTTTTCAGTGAAGGCAGCAGTGTCAACATGGGCAATAGCAGTACCACTCACCCGATCCTGATAATCCCCGAACCGTTCCATGAGAAACGTCGTGGCAATAAACAGAAGGCCGGCAGTTGATAAGTATAAGATTTTCCTGAATATTTTCAAAGAGAACACCTGTTATGTTTGGTGGAAAAGGTTAGTATCGATCTTTTTTGCAACATCATATGGGTGCCAAGAAATGCTAACATGGCGAATAAATTGGCAATATATAACATGGTGTCAATTTTGTAAATAAAATTCAGTAAGTTGCGATTTTTTTGGACTCTCCTGCTACAGATTCTATGCTCAACAGCCCTATCTAAAAAAATATGCAATAACCACGCCACGTTTAGACCAAACTAAAATTTCAATAAATTCAACATGTTAAAATAAGCACGGCCGTTTCAAACTCAATATTCGAACTCCAACCCTAAAATATTTTAACAACCAAAGTAACTTGAGCCCACATGATGAAAAAAGAGTAGTCCATATCGGATTTTCTTGTTAAAAATACTTTTTGATCTTTCCCAAAATACTCAAGGAGGCGAAAAGAGAAATTTCCAATGGCTTTAATTGTTCAAAAATTTGGAGGAACCTCTGTCAAGGACACGGACAAAATAAAGGCCGTGGTCCAAAGGGTTCTGAAACGGAGCCGTGAAGGCAACCGTATGGTTGTAGTCCTTTCCGCCATGGCTGGAGAAACGGATCGGTTCGTGGAACTGGCCGGAAAGGTCCAGACAACTCCGGATCCAAGGGAAATGGATGTACTGCTTTCAACCGGGGAACAGGTAACCGTGGCCCTTTTTGCCATGGCTGTAAAGGAAGAGGGGCTCGATGCCGTCTCCATGCTTGGAGACCAGGTGCGGATCCGTACGGACGATATCCACACAAAGGCCCGGATCAAATCTATTGACACAAAACTGCTGGAAAAACACCTGTCAGACAACAAGATAGTGGTTGTAGCAGGGTTTCAGGGGGTCGATGACAACGGAGACATCACAACGCTGGGCCGGGGCGGATCCGACACAACAGCCGTGGCCCTGGCAGCGGTCCTTAAAGCGGATGAATGTGAAATATATACCGATGTCGACGGAGTCTATACCACTGATCCGAACATATGTTCATCAGCTCGCAAGATAGACACCATCTCATACGACGAGATGCTGGAACTGGCAAGCCTGGGCGCCAAGGTTCTTGACATCAGGTCTGTCGGATTTGCAAAAAAATACCAGGTGCCTGTTCATGTCCGCTCCACGTTTACAGATACCGATGGGACATTGGTTTTTGAGAAGAATAAAAAAAGGGAATCCAAACCTGTTTCAGGGATAACATATTCAAAGAATGAAGGACGAATCACAATATCCAAGGTCCAGGACAAGCCCGGCATCGCTTCAAAGATATTCACCCCGATTTCCGACGCAAACATTGTTATCGACATGATCATTCAGAATACAAGAGCCGGGGATCTGACCGACATGACTTTTACAGTCCCTATAAATGATTACGACAAGGCCATGTCCATTTTGGAAAATATTGCCGGCAAAATCGGCGCGAAAAGAGTCTCGGGCT
>DAOVYS010000200.1 GCA_030635485.1 Pseudomonadota bacterium
ACCTATTCGAGAACCCTCACTGCTGAGGCTTTTCTCTGATACTGTATTGTCTGGTGCGTTGACGGCTTCTGGCTTCATGACATTACAATGTGTTTAACCCAGCAAAGCTGGACTATTTTTAGTACCACCATGAGATGGCTAAATAAAAATTGCTACGCCCCGCAGGAAATGCCCTTGGGGGGCCGACGCAGTAGATCAGGCTTTTTACAACGCCATCAATCATTGTTCTTCATCATAGGCTGGCCTGTGGATTCGAGGGCGCTCAACCAGAGTCTGCCTTTCGAATCCACCTGTTTGCGTCTGCCGACGGATGCAGCCATCGGAATATGTACGTATTGATTATTCCACCAACCTACCATGAGCTTTGTCTTTCCGGCCATGCCGGCGTGAACGGCGTCACGTCCAAGAAAACTGCAAAATACGCTGTCACTGGCGTTTGCAGGCAGGCTCCTGATTATGTAACTGGGGTCAATGTATTTTAAGGAAATCCCTATTTTTTTGGCTGCAAAGTAAGAGGAAATCTTTTCCTTTAAAAACACACCGATCTCTTTCAGTTTGATGTTTCCGGAAGCGTCCCTGCCTGACTCCATATCTTTAAAAAACTTCTGGCCCGCTCCTTCGGCAACCACGATTACCGCATGTTTCGACCTCTTCAGACGTTCCTCAAGTGTGCGCAGCAACCCGTGCTCCCCTTCAAGGTCAAAATCGATCTCGGGAATCAGCACAAAATTGACGTTCTGCTGCGCAAGGGTGGCCGACGCGGCAACAAAGCCCGAGTGCCTTCCCATGAGTTTGACAAGGGCAATGCCGTTCATATACCCCCTTGCCTCGTTATGCGCGCCCTTGATCGCAAGGGTGGCCACATTCACCGCGGTCTCGAAACCAAAGGTCCTGGAAATAAGAAAGATATCATTATCAATGGTCTTTGGAATCCCTACAACACTGATCTTCAACCTTCTTTCGGTTATGACATTCCCGATCTTTGTGGCTGCCTGAAGTGTGCCGTCCCCGCCTATCATGAACAGAATACCGATATTCATCCTTTCAAGACAGTCCACAATCGCGCCCATATCCTGAGGCCCCCTGGAGGAACCGAGTATCGAACCGCCCATATCCAGAATATCGCTGACCGTGTCCGGAGTCAGATTCATAACATCATGGTCAAACTCCGGTATAAACCCTTCAAGACCGTACCTGACACCATAAATATTACGGGCCCCGTAGAGATAATAAAGCTCCAGGACAATTGCGCGGATAACATTATTCAGGCCGGGGCACAGACCTCCGCAGGTGACCAGAGCACATCTGACCTTGCTGGGATCAAAATAAATTTTCCGCCTCGGACCCGCCAGCTCAAAGCTGGGGGGCTCCTTCTTCTTACCCATATATTTTTTAATAGACTCATTTGTTACGTCAACAAGAGTCCTCTCTGAATCGGAAATAAAATGCCAGTCCATGGCCCCTGCTTTTAATTTCTGAAGCGGAGAAAAAATCTTGGGTTCACCCAGGCTTTCGATTGTCGTGTCAATTGAATCTATTTCCACAATATCCTCCTGATTTTTGTTGGGTTACGCTTCGCTAACCCAACCTACACGATTGATTTTATTGGGGAAAGGGTTTGGCCGAATATTTACAAAAATGATATTTTACCGAGTTTCACTTTGCTTCAGCCAAACGCCGATCATGGTCAGCAGCTCATGCGTATCAACCGGCTTGGACAGATAGTCATCAGCCCCTGCATTGATGCACTTCTCCCTGTCTCCCTTCATTGCTTTAGCGGTGAGGGCAATGATCGGTATCCGCTTTAGTCCCCCGTCTGAGTCACGACGTCTCTCATCTTCCTGTTTCCTGATCTCTCTAATCGCTTCATAGCCGTCCATTACAGGCATTACTATATCCATAAGCACCAGTTCAATGCCGGAATGAGTCCGAAGCGCCTCCACCCCCTTTTCCCCATTCGCCGTGGCAACCACGGATAGACCCGCCTGCTCAAAAACCTTTCTCAAAGAATAGACGGTCCGCATGTCGTCATCCACAAGCAGGATTTTTCCGCCCTTCAGGGTCTCTTTAAGGGTTAAAGAGATGACCTCGGGATCCGGCGCATATCGGGCAGCAGGCGGTTTTAATCCGGTATGCGCCAACGGTTGCTCCTTACCGTGTGTTCCGGTTATGTCCGGCGGGCCGGGCATAAGAGTATCAGCCTCACCCGCAGCCTCGGGCAGTATAAGGGTAAATGTGCTTCCCTTGCCGTATTCGGACTCAACATAGATCTCACCTCCAAGCCTTGCGCAAAATTCCCTGGAAAGAGATAGTCCGAGTCCTGTTCCTCCGAATTGCCTGCTTATTGATCCGTTTGCCTGATGAAATGCCTTAAATATCTCCGACAACTTCTCTTGCCGGATGCCGATACCCGTGTCAGTCACTGAAAACGCAATTGAGCTTTCCCTGTCCAGTCCGCTTTTTGAGAGATCGGTTCCTTTGGCCGGTCTGCCTATGGTAAATAAGATTGAGCCATGACTTGTAAATTTAAACGCGTTTGAAAGAAAATTTTTTATTATCTGCTCCACCCTTTGAGAATCCGTGACCATGTAATTCGAAAGACCATTCTCAACTCTTATATCATAATATATGCCATGCTCCTTTGCATGTGTCTCAAAAGACCTCTTGATCTTCCTTACAAAATTTTCAAAAAACATCCTGTCAAACACAAATTCCATCATTCCCGCTTCCACCTTGGCAAGGTCAAGCAGTTCATTGATTATTCCCAGGAGATCACTTCCGGACATGTTGACCGTCTCGGCACACTCCACCTGCTCGTCGGTAAGATTCCCCTCCCTGTTCTCGGCAAGCAGTCTTGACAGGAGCAGTATGCTGTTCAACGGACTTCTCAGTTCATGTGACATGTTTGCAAGAAATTCGCTCTTGGCCTTTGAGGCAGCCTCTGCTTTTGTAGCGAATTCATTCGCCGTGTCCATGGCCCGCCTGACTTCCTGCTTCTGCAAATACATCTTCAGAAAAATGTTAACCTTACCTATCAGAATATCATCAATAATCGGTTTTGAGATAAAATCCACTCCGCCTGCCTTTACCCCTTTTACACGATAATAATCTTTAGAATATATGGCCGACACAAAGATTACGGGCGTATTCTCATTGATCTTGTCCCTGCGGAGCAGCTCTACTGTCTCAAATCCGTCCATTTCCGCCATTTGAACATCCATCAGGATAAGGGCAAACTCAGTTCTTATGGCTTTTACAACCGCCTCGTTTCCTGAAAGCGCCCGGACAAAATCCGCGTCAATATCCTCAAGCACCGCCTCAAGCGCTATCAGGTTTTCCAGCCTATCGTCCACAATCAGTATCTTCGGTCTGACGATTTCCTGCTGATTATCCATGATACGCCTCCAGGTGAAATCCGGGATGCCATTCTCTTAAATATTCGGCCACCCCATCTACATAAAAACAAGGTCTTATGTAGGGGCGGGTTTGGAACCCGCCCCTACAATTAATTTTATTAGGGAAAGGGTTAACCGAATATTGTACCAATTTTCTTACCTTTTCACTCGTAATTCATCATTAGTCACTAATCATTCCCTAAGCCACACACGCATGGTGGAAAAAAGCCTGTCAATATCAACAGGTTTCGGCAGGTAGTCGTTTGCGCCCGCGTCTATGCATTTCTTTCTGTCCTCGCGCATGGCCTTGGCGGTCAGTGCAAAAATCGGAATTCTGCTGTATTTTGGGTGTTTTCTTATCTCCCCCATTGCCTCGTAGCCGTCCATCACAGGCATCATGATGTCCATGAGTACAAGATCGATGTCGGAATTCTCATTCAACACATCAAGGGCCTCCTTTCCGTCCGTCGCCTTGATTGCAATCATGCCGGCATCCTCAAGCTCATCGGTCAGGGCAAAAAGATTTCGCATATCATCATCAACAACCAGGACCTTTTTCCCCTTCAAGGCTGCGTCCGAGTCAAATACCCGGCTGAATCTGGCCCTGCCGTCATCACCCATTTCCTCTATTACCGTGTGCAGGAACAATGTAGCCTCATCAAGAAGCCGCTCATCGGACTTAACGCCTTTCAGCACAACTGAATCCGCGTATTTATTTATCTCCACCTGCTCCTGTTTCGTTAGTTCCTTACCTGTATATATAATCACCGGAGGGGTGGGTCTGTCACCCATTTTCGACATCTCCTTCAAGACTTCGAACCCGGAGATATCAGGCAGCATAAGATCAAGAATCATGCAGTCATATCCGGTTGCCTTTATCAATTTAAGGGCATCTCTTCCCTTGCCGATGGAAGTAATCTTGATGTTATCCGCATCAAAAAGCTCCTCCATACTCTTTCTCAGACTCTCGTCATTTTCAACGACCAGAAGATCCTTTATCCCTTTTGATATAATGGACTTGATCCCGGTAAAAACCTGGTCAAGCTGCTCTTCGGTCACAGGCTTTTTCAGATACCCGACAGCGCCCCTCTTCAACACGTCGCCATTCTTTTCCGCGGCTGAAATTATGTGAACAGGAATATGACGCGTGGCAACATCATTTTTCAGCATATCAAGCACCTGCCCGCCCTGAATTCCGGGAAGGCTTAAGTCAAGTATTATTGCATGCGGCCTGTATTCCGAGGCAAAGGCCAGCCCCTTTTCTCCGGCCACCGCGTGAATGCACTTAAACCCCTTTTCATGACAGATGTCGTAGAGGATTCGGGCAAAATCCATGTCATCCTCGATCAGCAGCACCACTTTATCGCTCTCATTTATACTGCCCCTGTCGTCCTGTATGGACTCGGCATAGGTATAGCTCCGGTCCTGGTCAACGGTTACACTCATTTTCTTTATTTCCGGAAAATCCTCTCTCACTTCCACACTCCCGGCTTCCATCTCATCAAGATTGGAGGAAACAAACAGGGTGAATGTGGAGCCTGCGCCCTTCTCGCTAGTAAGCTGCACCTCACCGCCTAAATATTTCGCAAGCTCACGGGTAATGGAGAGACCGAGGCCGGTGCCGCCATACTGCCGCGATGTGGAACCGTCAGCCTGATGAAAGGCCTCGAATATCTCATGATGTTTATTTTCCGGCACGCCTATTCCTGTATCCGTAACAGCAAATGCAATACCCTTTTCATGCAAAAGGCCGCTCTTTGAGAGATC